>NZ_AUIS01000009.1 GCF_000423825.1 Thermithiobacillus tepidarius DSM 3134 | reverse complement strand
AAGCCCGAGAGCTTGCCGGCCCACGGCGGATCGACCTGGCGGACGCTGCCATCGGGCAGCTTTACCCGGGGGACACGCACTTCCAGGAAGCACTCGTGCTGGAAGAAGTTCAGGTGCCGGTAACGCTTGGCGACGGTGTCGTGAACCGGATGCTGGCCCTCCACGCCAGCCAGCGCGAAGCGGCTGCCGGCGATGAAGTCCACCCGGATGGTGAGCGTCTTGGCCGCCAAATCGAAGTCCGCGCCCGTCACCTGCCACGGCGGAGAGACCCCCAAGGCAGCCTCAAACAGCTTGTCAGTCATACCCGATCCCGTACCTGCTCAGGTCCAGCTTACCCACTCGAAATTGAAAAGAGGCATAATTGTTGTTCCATTCCGCCTTCCGATGGCTGGACAAATCTTAACCGAGCGGGGCCGGGGCCGCGTCCGACCTAAAGCGGATGTGGTGCGTGCCAGGCGGCGGGCGCGCCTGCTGGAGCGTGCATTGTCAATGCAAGACATTCTCGTGCAGCGCAGGAGCAGGGCTGGGCGGCATGAAACCGGGGATTTCAAGGGGGGCAGGCGAGTTGGGACAGGCTGATCAGCGGAGCAAGGCAGGGGTGGCGCGGGAGCGCCAGGACCTGGGGCAATGGATCAAGTGCATTGCCGAAACGGAGATGCCGGTGTTCGGACAGACCGTGCGCTATTTCACCCAGGCCATCGACGACGAGGACAGCTCGGCATCGGCCATGGCGCAGATCATCCTGCAGGACGCTTCCATGACGGCCCGGGTGCTCAGGCTGGCCAACAGCACCTTTTACAACCCGAGCGGCCAGCCCATCAGCACGGTGAGCCGCAGCCTGGTCATTCTGGGCACCGACGTGGTGCGCAGCATCTGCCTGTCGCTCAGCGTCATTGACGCGCTACTGCAGGGGGGTGTCCGCGAGCGCGCCATCCAGCACATGGTTCGCGCCTTCCACGCTGCGGTGCAGGCCCGCAGCCTCGCCATCGAGGGACACGACCGCTTTCCGGAGGAAGTCTTCATCGCCACCCTGCTGCTGCATCTGGGCGACATGGCGTTCTGGTGTTTCGCCGGCGAGCTCGGCAAGGAAGCCGATGCGGCCCTGAAGCAGGGGTTGGAGCTGAGCGAGGTGGAGGACGGGATCATCGGCTTTCGCCTGAAGCAGTTGACGCTCGGGCTGGCCCGCTTCTGGCAGTTGAATGGACTGCTGCTCGATGCCTTGCAGGGCAAGTCCACCCGGCGTGGCCGGGTCCAGTGGGTGGAGCTTGGCGATCGCATTGCCGCAACGGCGGAAACCAAGGGTTGGGATTCCCCGCAAATGCGCCAAGTCATCCAAGATACGGCCATTGCCTTGGACCTTTCAGTGGAGGCGGTGACCGAATCGGTCCATCGCAATGCCGAGGAAGCGGCCCGGGCGGCGATCAATTACGGCATTCCCGCCGAGGCGCAACTGATTCTGGCCACCGGCAGCAGCGATGCCGGCAATGCGGCGGAGGAGTTGGCCGGGAACGCGGGCGCGCCGGCTTTCACGTCGCCCGATCCCGTGCTGCAGCTGAAGGTGCTGCGTGAACTGTCCCTGGTGGTGGGCGACCAGGCCGGCTTGAACGTGCTGCTGGAAATGGTGCTGGAGGGCATGTACCGCGGCATCGGCCTGGACCGGGTGCTCTTTGCCCTGCTGACCCAGGACAAGCGCCTGTTGAAGCCCCGCTTTGCCCTGGGCACGTCCAGCGACGCGCTGCTGCAGCATCTCACTCTCGAGCTGTCGCGGGCGCAGCCGGGCTTGCTGAACGACGTGGTGTGGGGCAAGGAGAGCTTCTGGATCCGGGATGCCACCGATCCCTCCCTGGCGGGCCGGGTGCCGGACAAGCTGGTGGCCCTGGCGGGTGCCGCCGGTTTTTTGATTGCGCCGGTGGTGGTGAACAATCAGGCCATCGGCATTTTCTATGCGGATCGGCAACCCAGCCGGCGTCCCTTGGACGGGGAGAGCTACGAGAGCTTCAAGCTGTTCACCCACCAGGCCAATATCGGTCTGGAGTACAAGCAAAGACACATGGCCCAGAAATCCTGAGCGCCGGTTCAGCCGAGGACGCGGACCATGCCGGGGTCCAGCTTCCACTTCTGCGCGATTCCCGCCGCCCTGTCATGATGATCCGCGGGTACGAGCACCAGGACCTGCCCGTGGTGATCGTCGGCCCAGCGCTTGACCTCCTTCCAGCGTTCGCCGCAGCTGTCGTCGCCCAGGCAGGTGGCGGTGGGCACGAAGGCCGCCACGCTGGCTTGGCCATCCTGGCCTTGGGCATAGATGTCCGGCTGGATATGGGTGTTCAGGACGGGAATGAGCAGCTTGGGGGCGTCCGGGTAATCTCCCAGGCCGGTCACGTGCAGGTCCTTGTAGCCCGCCTCGCGCAGGAAAGCCGCCGCTTGGGCCAGGTGCTTTTCATGCTCTCTTTGTACCGCGTCAGGCAGCGTGGTCATGGCAATCCTCCATTCCTGCAGGCCTTGATTCCCTAAGTATAGATAACGAAGAGCGGAGTCTGTCTTCTTTA
This sequence comes from Thermithiobacillus tepidarius DSM 3134, assembly GCF_000423825.1. Taxonomy (NCBI): domain Bacteria; kingdom Pseudomonadati; phylum Pseudomonadota; class Acidithiobacillia; order Acidithiobacillales; family Thermithiobacillaceae; genus Thermithiobacillus; species Thermithiobacillus tepidarius. The sequence goes on along the minus strand of NZ_AUIS01000009.1, from coordinate 102,592 downwards.
TGCCTGAGTCGGCTTTGCTTTATGATCAGCCTTATTTCCCAGAGGGCTGCAAGTCGATGAATCAAGCAAAGCATCCCGGCGAGCGCGCGCGGCAGCTGGTGCGGGACAATTTCAGCGGAGCGCTGGCCACCCTGTCCGCCGCGATGGACGGCTGGCCGTTCGGCTCGGTGGCGCCTTACGTGCCGGACCACGCCGGCGAACCTGTCTTCCTGTTCTCGGACCTCGCCCAGCACAGCCGCAACCTGCAGCGCGATCCGCGCGCCAGCCTGCTCGTGCTGGCGCGCGGCCATCCGCGGGACATGCAGGCGGCCGGACGGGTCACTTTGCTGGGACGCGTGCACGCGGTGGAGCCGGGCGCGGCGTTGCGCGACCGCTACCTGCGCTACTTCCCGGAGGCGGCGGACTACTTTAGCGCCCACGATTTCCGTTTTTATCGCATGGCGGTGGAGCGCGTGCGCTTCATCGGCGGCTTCGGGGACATTCACTGGATCGACCAAGCCGACTATCGGCTGGATCTGGAGGCGGAGGAGCTGGCCCGGGCGGAAGCCGGCGCGGTGGCGCACATGAATGCCGACCACGTGCCCGCCATGCGCGGCTATTGCCGCCATTTTCACGGCCTGGAGGCGGAGACGCCGATCATGCTGGGCGTGGATCCCGAGGGCTTCGATCTGCAGGCGGGCGCGGAGCGGCTGCGCTTCGCTTTTCCTGCGCCGGTCACCACCTCCCAGGCGCTGCGCCAGGCCATGGTGCAGATGGCCCGCCAGAGCGGCGGCTAACGGGCGGGTGCGCTAACGGCGCCGGAGGCGGGGCAGCCGCCGCGCTTTGCCGCCGGGCGGCGTGTGCCGCTGGAGAAAACGATTGGCGATGAAGGCCAGCACGCTGGCGGTGCCCAGCTTCTGGGCGGGGAGCGTGACCGTATCGACCAGGCGCTCGGTGCCGTTGCCCACGCTGTCGGTCACCTGCTCGAAGCGCCGCGCCCGATAGCTCGCTTCCGCACTGAACTGCCGCGCCCGCACGAGGAGCTGCTGCACTTCGCGGGCGCGCGGGGCGAGTTCCCGTTCCGCGCGGCGCAGCAGGTGCTCCAGCGCCTGAATGGCGCGCCACAGCAGGAATGCCGCCGCGGCGGCGACGAGCATGAAGATCAGGAGCATGACCGCGATGATGTTCAGTGCCGTCGTCTCTTTCATGAATCCTCCCTCGCCACGCTGGGCTGACTGGCCGGCTGGTCCGGGCCGGCCAGCAGCCGGCCCGCCAGCATGGCGGCGCCGAGAATGCCGGCCCGATCCTGGCTGGCGGATTGGCGGATCTGCACCCGGCCGCGCAGGGCGGGGATGAGGTCCTGTTCCAGGCGACGGCGCAGGCTGGGATAGAAGAGTTCCCAGGACAGGGACAGGCCGCCGCCGATGATCACCGTGCCGACGTCCACCACCTTCAGAATGTGGGCCAAGGCCTGTCCCAAGGCCTCGCCGGCCTGCTCGAAAGCGGCAAGGGCCGCGCCATCGCCCTGCGCCGCCCGGGCGGCAATCTGGTCTGCCGGCAGCAGCGCGCCGGGGACGCGCTCCAGATAGGTGCGCGGCACGCCCGAGGCCGACGCGTACTGCTCCAGGCAGCCGCGGTTGCCGCAGCCGCAGAGGCGGCCGCCCGCCTCCACGATGATGTGGCCGATCTCCATGGCCACCCCGTGCTCCCCCGGATAAGGATGGCCGTCCACGACCAGCCCGCCACCCACGCCCGTGCCCAGCCCGACATAGATCAGGCTCCCCGGATGCAGGCCGGCGAGCACGTACTCGCCGTAAGCGGCGGCCAGGGCGTCGTTCTCCAGGCGCACCGGGCGCTGGCAATGCTGACGCAACGGGGTGACCAGGTCCAGATCCCGCAAGCCGGGCATGTTGGGGGACTGGCTGAGGCGCTGGCTGCGCGGATCGATGAAGCCGGGAAAGCCGATGCCCACCGCGGCGATGGCGGGTTCCTGCGCCAGTGCTTCATCGATGGAGCGGGCGAGCAGTTCCAGCAGCGCTTCCGTGGCCGCCGCCGGCGAGGCCGCCTGGCCGAAGAGTTCGGCCAGATGCGCCGGAATGCGGGCTTCCCAGAGCAGCGTCTGGTCCCGGTAAACACCCAGGCGGAGATTGGTGCCGCCCACGTCGATGCCTAAGAGTACGGGTTTGTTCATGGGCCTCGTGAAGCGTGCGTTGGCAAATCAAGCATGATGGCGGCCGACAACGTGCCGGATGGGGCGCGCAACGGCCGTTCAACTGTCCGAAGCGCGCCGCATGGTGCCGCCCGCCGCCGGATGCCCCTGGCCGGTGCTGATGGCGTGCCGCAGCGCCTCAGGCGGCTGCAGCTTCAGCAAGCGATACAGATTGGACAGGTCTTCCCGGTAAAGTGCGTCGAAGTCGTGCACGGTGTCGGCGGGGTTGTAATCGCCGAACCACCAGAACCAGTCCGAGCCCTCGCAAATGGCGAGCTGGTGCAGCGCCGGCGTCAGCTCGGCCGGACCGATCAGGCCGGTGGCGCTGGCATGGTCGAAGGCCTCCTTGGCGGCGCACAGGAGATCCCAGGCTCGGTTCTTTTCCGGCGAGCCGATCCAGGTGCTGAACGTCCCGTAGACCCAGCTTCCCGCGACCACATGGGACAGCGAGGGCAGGGCGGCCGGGTCCGGACCGCCGGCCAAATACTCGGCGAAGGTGCTCAACTCCAGATGCGGGTGCTCGGCGAGTGTCTTGTACAGGTCGGACAGGAAGTAATAGCCGTTGTAGGGGTAGTACTCCCAGGCGTTTTCCCCGTCGAGGATGATGGAAACCACCGGATCGTCCTGTTGCCGGGTGTGGCGCCAGATGTCCTCCAGCGCGCCGACGAAATGGCTGACGGCATCGCGCCCGAACCATTTGGCGTATTCGAAGCCGATCTGGTCCGAGAGCCGGTCGTCCCGGAAGAAGCAGACGATGCTTTGCTCGCCGGCCTGGATGCGGTACGGGTGGTACAGGTACTCGTGACGCGCCGGCAGGGGATCGTCTCCCGCCGCGCGCAGGCTGTTGGCCAGCACGCCTTCGCCGGTGGCGGCCCAGCGCAGGCGATGCTTGGCCAGCAACGCCAGGGTGGCGTCGGAGACCCCGCCCTCGGCCGGCCACATGCCCACCGGCGCCCGGCCGAAATAATCCTGGTGGCTGGCCAGGGCCGCCTCGATGTGCCAGGCGGCACGCGCATCGCCGCCGGGGTAGCGGGGCGCCTGCGGCAAGGGCGCATCCAGGCTTTCCCGGGCGACGCCGAGGTCCTGCAGCAAGGGCAGGATGGGATGGTAGTAGGGCGTGCTGGACAGCTCGACGTGCCCCTGCTCGGCCAGCTGGCGATAGCGGGGGATGATGCCCTTGATCACCTCGCCGAGCACCCGCAGCAGGGCATGGCGGTCAGCGGGGGTGAATTGACTGCCCTTGGCCAGGAGCCGGGCGACCTCCTCGTAGCTGCGGCGCACGCTCTCGCCGGTCCAGGCGAGGTGGTACCAGACCAGCAGGTCGGCGAAATACTGATTGGACAGGTACTGCAGGTGGTTCTTGCCGTCTTCGGTCACCATCCGGTAGAAATCGTGCAGGCGCCGATAGGCGGGGAAGGGGTTGACCATGTGTTCGAAATTGGCACGAAAGCAGCTGTGCAGGATGTGCTCCCGCTCCGCCGGCCCGAGCACCTTCAGGTCCGGCAGCGCCAGGGCGGCCAGTAGCGGGTCGCGGAAGGTACCGGTGTCGAATTGGCGGCCGTAGTCGCTCAACTGGTCCAGGAGCACGGGCACGAAGTTGAAGACCGCCTTGGCCCCTGGTTGGTTTTCCAGGTGCCAGGCCATGTCGGCGTAATCCTTCAGCGCGTGCAGGTAAGTCCAGGGCAGGGCGAAATCGCCGCTGCTCAGCCGCCGGTATTCGGGCTGGTGCATGTGCCAGCAAAGGATGACCTTGAGCTTCTTGTCGCGGGGCATGGTGCCTTCCTTGTCCGGGCGGTCCTGCGCCGGCGCCACGTGTTGGCGCGGGGATCAGCGCGGTGCCCGGTGCAACTGCTGTCCCAGCATCTCCGGTGTGATCAGGGTGATGCCCTTGTCGGTACGGTAGAAGCGGCGTGCGTCTTCCTCGGGGTCCTCGCCCACCACCAGCCCCGCCGGAATCCGGGTGCCCTTGTCGATGACCACCCGCTTCAGGCGGGCATCCGGGCCGATCTGGACGTTGGGCAGGACCACGGCATCTTCCAGGTTGGCCCGGTTCTCCACCACCACGTTGGAAAAGAGCAGGGAGCGGCGCACGGTGGCGCCGCTGATGATGCAGCCGCCCGAGACCATGGAATCCACCGCCATGCCGCGGCGGCTGTCCTCGTCGAAGACGAACTTGGCGGGCGGCAGCTGTTCCTGGTAGGTCCAGATGGGCCAGCGGTTGTCGTACAGATTCAGATCCGGCGTGATCTTGGTCAGCTCCATGTTGGCTTCCCAGTAAGCGTCCACCGTACCCACGTCGCGCCAATAGGAGCAGGAGCGGTCATTGCCGCCGACGCAGCTGTCGCTGAAGCGGTGCGCGAAGACGCGGTGGCGGGACACGATGTGGGGGATCAAGTCGCTGCCGAAATCGTGGCTGGATTTGGGATCGTCGGCATCGCGGATGAGCTGCTCGTAAAGGAAGTCGGCATTGAACACATAGATGCCCATGCTGGCGAGGGCAGTGTCCGGCCGGCCGGGAATGGGCGTCGGGTTCTGGGGCTTCTCGCTGAAGGCGGTCACCCGGTCGCTCTCGTCCACGCTCATGACGCCGAAGGCGGTGGCCTCGGCGACGGGCACCTCGATGCAGCCGACCGTCATGTCGGCTTCGGCATTGACGTGAAAGGCCAGCATCTGACCGTAGTCCATCTTGTAGATGTGGTCGCCGGCCAGAATCAGCACGTACTTGGGGTCATAGGTGCGGATGATGTCGATGTTCTGGTAGACCGCATCGCCGGTGCCCTTGTACCAGCTTTCCGCCAGCCGCTGCTGGGCCGGCATGATCTCCACGAACTCGTTGAACTCGCCGCGCAGGAAGCCCCAGCCGCGCTGGATGTGCTGGATCAGGCTGTGCGCCTTGTACTGGGTGACCACGCCGATGCGGCGGATGCCGGAATTGAGGCAGTTGGAGAGGGGGAAATCGATGATGCGGAACTTGCCGCCGAAGGGTACCGCCGGCTTGGCGCGCCAGTCGGTCAGTTGTTTCAGGCGGCTGCCGCGTCCGCCCGCCAGGATCAGGGCTACCGTGTTTTGGGTCAGGATGCTGATGAAGCGTGCGGATTCCGGCGTGTACATGTTTCTCCCATTATACGAGCGAATTATAAAAAATTATTATGCTTAACTTGGAGGGTGGTCGGATGTGCCAAAGGTCGGATGGCGTGCGGGACCATTGAATTTGTTATAGTCTTGCTTTCACCGTGTGGCCAGATCCATAAAATTATAATATAGAAGATGACAAGGGCGTTCATGGATTTCCAGTTGCAGGCCATTGCCGAAGCGCGTCATCACCATCCCTTCGATTATCTGGGTCAGCATCCAGCCGGACAAGAGTGGATCATCCGCGCCTTCCTGCCGCAAGCAGCCCAGGTCGAGGTGCTCACGCCGACGGGCTGGGAGCCGTTGTCCCGCATGGATGCCGCCGGTCTCTTTGCGATCCGGCGCCCCGCGCCCCTGCCGCAGCCTTACCGGCTGCGCTGGCAGGCCGGCGGGCGGCAATTCGAAATCTACGATCCCTACAGTTTTCCGCCGAGCATCAGCGATTTCGAACTGCACCTCTTCGGCGAAGGGCGCTTGTGGGAGGCCTATCGGATGTTGGGTGCCCACCCGCGGGAGCAGGCCGGGGTCCAGGGCGTGCGCTTTGCCGTGTGGGCGCCGAACGCGGAACGCGTCAGCGTGGTCGGCGACTTCAACGACTGGGACGGACGCCGCCACCCCATGCAGGTGCATGGCAGCAGCGGCGTGTGGGAGCTCTTCATTCCCGAGTTGCCGGACGGCACTTTGTACAAGTTCGAGATCCGCAACCGCGCGACGGGCGCGGTGTTGGTCAAGACCGACCCTTACGGCGCGTTTTTCGAACACCGGCCCGGCACCGCCGCCCGGGTGTACCGGAGCCGCCATCAGTGGGGCGACGCCGAGTGGCTGCGCCAGCGCGCCGCCTGGGACTGGCAGCATGCGCCGGTCAATTGCTACGAGGTGCACCTGGGCTCCTGGCAGCGCGGTCCCGACGGCCGCTTCCTGAGCTACGGCAAGCTGGCGGAGCGGCTCATCCCCTATGCCAAGGAGATGGGCTACACCCATCTGGAACTCATGCCGGTCAGCGAGCACCCGCTGGACGAATCCTGGGGCTACCAGGTGACCGGCTATTACGCGCCCACCAGCCGCTACGGCGAGCCGGACGACTTCCGCGCCTTCGTGGACCAATGTCATCAGGCCGGCCTCGGCGTCATTCTGGACTGGGTGCCGGGCCATTTTCCCAAGGACGACTTCGCCCTGGCCCGCTTCGACGGCACCGCTCTCTACGAGCACGAGGATCCGCGCCTGGGCGAGCACCAGGACTGGGGCACCTATATCTTCAATTATGGGCGCAACGAGGTCAGAAACTTTCTGCTGGCCAACGCCCACTACTGGCTGGAGGAGTTCCACGTGGACGGCCTGCGCGTGGACGCGGTGGCCTCCATGCTGTACCTGGACTACTCCCGCCAGCCGGGCGAGTGGCTGCCCAACCGCCACGGCGGTCGGGAGAACCTGGAAGCCATCGATTTCCTGCGCGAGATGAACATTTTCGTGCACGAGCGGCATCCAGGCGCCCTGACCATCGCCGAGGAGTCCACCGCCTGGCCCATGGTCTCGCGGCCGACCTACGTGGGCGGGCTGGGCTTCAGCATGAAGTGGAACATGGGTTGGATGAACGACACTCTGTCCTATATGGAGAACGATCCCATCCACCGGCGCTACCACCAGGACATGCTGACCTTCAGCCAAGTCTATGCCTACACGGAAAACTTCGTCCTGCCCCTGTCCCACGACGAGGTGGTGCACGGCAAGCGTTCCCTGCTGGACAAAATGCCCGGCGATGCCTGGCGGAAGTTCGCCAACCTGCGCCTGCTCTTCACCTATCAGGCGACCCACCCCGGCAAGAAGCTCAACTTCATGGGCAATGAATTCGCTCAGGGGCGCGAATGGCAGGTCAATTCCCGGCTGGACTGGGAGCTCTTGGACCGCCAGTGGCACGCGGGCATGCAGCGGCTGTCCAATGATCTGAATCAGCTCTACCGGCAGGAGCCGGCCCTGCACGCCCTGGATTTCAGCGCGGACGGCTTCCGCTGGATCGACTGCCACGATGCCGATCAATCCGTGCTGGCCTATCTGCGCCAGGACCAGCACGGGGATTGCGTGATCGTCCTGCTCAATTTCACGCCCGTGCCGCGCCCGGGCTATCGGGTGGGGGTGCCCAAGCCCGGTTTTTACCGGGAGATCTTCAACAGCGATTCCGCCTATTACGGCGGCAGCAATCTGGGCAACGGCGGCGGCGCGGCGGCGGAAGCGCAGAGCTGGATGGGCTTTCCGCATTCCCTCAGCCTGACCCTGCCGCCGCTGGCCGGCATCGTTCTCAAACCACAATAAGACCACGGAGGAAGCGTGAGCATATTCAGCAGATTGTCCATCAACGGCGCCAATTTTCTCGACACGGCAGTGGGCGGGCACGGCGTCAAGGAGAGCGACATCCTCGCCCAGGACGCCCGCCTGGACGGCCTGCGCGAGCGCCTGCAGGCTTGGCGCGAGGGCAAGGAGCCTTCCTTCCTGGGCCTGCCTTTCCAGACCGACCTGGCCGAGATCAAGGCGCTCGGCAACAAGATGCTGAAGCGCTTCAAGCGCTTCATCGTTTTCGGCATCGGCGGCTCCTCCCTGGGCGGCAACATGCTGGTGCAGACCCTGGGCGACCGCCTGGAGCGGCGGCGCGTCCGCTTCTACGACAACGTCGATCCCATTACCCTGGAGTCCCTGGACCGCATCGACTGGAACGAGAGCCTGCTCATCGTCATCTCCAAGTCCGGCAACACCGCCGAGACCCTGGCCCAGCTTCTGACCGTGCTGCCGCGCATGGAGCGCGAACTGGGCGCCCAGTGCGTGCGCGAGCATGTGCTGGTCATCACCGAGGAGCCCAACGGCGCTCTCTATCAGATCGCCGAGCGCCTGAACGTGCCGGTGGTGGCGCATCCGCCGGTGGGCGGCCGCTTCGTGGTGCTGTCGGTGGTGGGCCTGCTGCCGGCCTATCTGGCGGGCGCCGACATCGAGGGGGTGATGGAGGGCGCGCGCGCCATGGCGGAACGCTGCTGCCAGCGGGGCATGACGGAGAACCCGGCCCTGTGGCAGGGCACGGCCCAGTATCTGCTCGCGGAAAAGGGCAAGACCATCAGCCAGTGGATGCCCTATTCGGATCACCTGTCCTGGGTGGTGGACTGGTACCGGCAGCTCTGGGCGGAGAGCCTCGGCAAGCACGACGCCCAGGGCCGCGAGCGCGGCCTGACCCCGGTGCACGCCAAGGGCGTCACCGATCAGCACAGCCAGCTGCAGCTTTTTCTACAGGGGCCGGCCGACAAGCAGTTCACCTTCCTGACTTCGCCGGATCTGCTGACGGCGGGCGAGCGCATCCCCATGCGCTTTGCCGATCTGCCGGCGGTGCGGCCGCTGGTGGGCCACACCACCGGCGAGCTCTTCGGCGCGGAGTTCCTCGGCACCCGCGAAACCCTCACCCGCCGCGGCCGCCCCAACCGCACCCTGAGCTTGCTGCAGGGCGATGCCTTTGCCATCGGCGAGCTCATTATCCTGCTGGAAGTGGAGACGGTGGTGGTGGCCGAGCTGATGGGCATCGATCCCTTCGACCAGCCGGCGGTGGAGGAGAGCAAGGTGCTGACCCGCAAGTATTTGGACGAGATGAAGACCATCCGCGGACTGTAGCGGCCCGGGAGCTTGGCGCGAGCAAGCTCGTTCCTGCGCGGGATGTCGCATCCTGGTATGTGGAGCGGGCTTGCGCGCGATGATGATCTGCGTTGCCCTCTTTTGCCTGAACTAGCCCCAGGCCGCCTCATCCACCCAGATGTCCACCCCATTCGCCGGCCTGATGGCGCCGGCCGGGATGCCTTCGCCCCGGCGCCAGCGCGCGACCGCATCCCGCTTGGCCGCTCCGGCCACGTAGAAGAACACCTGCGGCGCCTGGCTCAAGGCACGGGCGCTCAGGCTGACGCGCTCGGGCGGCGGCTTGGGCGAGTCGGTGACCGCCAGCGTCGCCGGTGCATCCGCCTCCACGCCCCAGGGGTGATCGGGAAAGAGGCTGGCGGTGTGGCCGTCCTCGCCGAGTCCCAGGGTCACGAGATCGAAGCGCGGCACGCTGGCGAGGAGGGCGGCATAGTCCGCCGCCGCCCGAGCCGGGCCCAGTTCCCCCCGGATGGGGTGGATCTGGCCGGCCGGGATCGGCACGTGCCGCAGCCAAGCCTCCTCGGCCATGCGGCTGTTGCGCTCCGGATGCTCGGGACCGACGCAGCGCTCGTCGCCGATGTAGATGTGCCAGGCCGACCAGTCGCAGTCGAGGTCGCGCAGGCGCGCATAGATGGCGATGGGCGTGCTGCCGCCGGCCAGCACGAAGTGAAAGTCCCCGCGTCGGGCGATGGCCTCGGCGGCGATGCGGCCGATGGCGGCGGCGGCATGGGCCACCAAGTCCTCGGCGGTGGGATAGAGGTGCCAGCGGCGGATTTGCGCGTGGGTCTCGGGCATGGCTAGAACTCGTTGCGCCAAGTCTGATCTTCGCTGTCGAAGAGGCGGCAGGACTCGTCCGAGCCCCAGGTGCCGGCCGGGTAGCTGTGAATGAAATCACGCTCCTGCGCCCAGTACTTGAGGATGGGGTCCACCACCCGCCAGGCCCATTCCACCTCGTCGAAGCGGATGAAGAGCGTACGGTCGCCCTCGATGACATCCAGCAGCAAGGCTTCATAGGCGTCCAGCGGCGCTTCGTCCGAGGCCCGGTAGGAAGCGTTCAACTGGGCGGTGCGGGTGCGCATCTCCAGGCCGGGCAGGCGCACCTGCAGCTCCGCCTTGATGGTCTCGGTCGGCTGGATGGAAAGCAGGATCCAATTGGGATCGATGTCCTCGATGGGTGTTTCCCGGAAGAGCTGCTGGGGCGGATGGCGAAAACGCAGAGCGATGCCGGAAACCTGCTTGGCCATGCGCTTGCCGGTGCGCAAATAAAAAGGCACGCCGCGCCAGCGCCAGTTGTCGATGTAAAGCTTGGCCGACACGTAGGTTTCGGTGACGGAGTGCCGTTCCACGCCGGGCTCGTCCTGATAACCCGGCACCGGCACGCCGTGGATGTAGCCGGGGCCGTACTGGGCGCGGAAGGCGTGGGCGTGGATGGCGCGCCGGGAAATGGGGCGGATGGAGCGCAGCACCTTCACCTTTTCGTCGCGGATGGCATCGGCCTCCAGCGCCGGCGGCGGCTCCATGGCTACCAGGGTCAGCAGCTGCATCAGGTGGTTCTGCAGCATGTCGCGCAGGGCACCGGCCTTGTCGTAGTAGTCGGCGCGCCCCTCGATGCCGATTTCCTCGGCCACGGTGATCTGCACGTGGTCGATGAAGTTGCGGTTCCACAGCGGTTCGATCATCAGGTTGGCGAAGCGGAACACCACCAGATTCTGCACCGTTTCCTTGCCCATGTAGTGATCGATGCGGTAGATCTGATCCTCGTTGAAATACTGGTGCAGCCGCTCGTTGAGCAGCAGGGCGCTTTCCAGGTCATCGCCGAAGGGCTTCTCGATGACGATGCGGTGATTGCCCTTTTCCTTGCTCAGGCCCACGGCGCCCAGATTGCGGATCACCTCGCTGAATTCGGTCGGCTTGATGGCCAGGTAGAAGATGGTGTTGCTGGGCTTGGTGACTTCCGTCTGGCCCAGCTGGTAGGCCAGGGTCCGGTAGGAATCGGGGTCGTTGAGATCGCCGCGGATGTAGCTGAAGCGGGCGGCGAAGCGCGTGAACACGCCCTCGTCGAAGTGGCGGATCTTCTTTTCCAGGACTTCGCGCATGTGCGCGTTCCAGGCGTCGTTGTTCCAGTCGCGCCGGGCGAAGGCAAAGAAGGTCAGGTCGTCGGGCAGGCGTTCGGCTTGTTCCAGGTGATAGAGGGCGGGCAGCAGCTTGTTGGACGCCAGGTTGCCGGTGGCTCCGAAGACGACGAAGTGACAGGCGCCCTCGATCACGCGTCACCTCCCTGGGTCGCCACGAAATGACCGCCGAAGCCCTTGCGCATCATGGCCAGCAGCTTTGCCGGATAGTCGTTGCGGCCCTGGCTGGCGAAGCGCATGGCCAATGCCAGGCTGATCACCGGCGCCGGCACGCCCTGTTCGATGGCCTCCATGGCGGTCCAGCGTCCCTCGCCGGAATCGGCCACCACCGGCGCCACATCGGCCAGTTCCTGGTCCTGCTTCAGGAAGTCGGCCGTCAGATCCAGCAGCCAGCTGCGCACCACGCTGCCGTGCCGCCACATCTCGGCCACGGCGGCCAGATCCAGATCGAAGTCCTCGCGGCCCTTGAGCAGGGCGAAGCCCTCGGCGAAGGCCTGCATCATGCCGTACTCGATGCCGTTGTGCACCATCTTGACGAAGTGGCCGCTGCCGACCGGACCGCAATGCAGCCAGCCCTTGTCCGGCGCCGGGGCGAGGGCCTTGAGGAAGGGCTCCAGCCGCTGCACCGCCTCGTCCGCGCCGCCCACCATGAGGGCGTAGCCGTTGTCCAGGCCCCAGACGCCGCCCGAGACCCCGGCATCGACGAAGTGCAGCCCCTGGGCGGCCAGGGCTTGGCCGCGCGCCATGGAATCCTTGTAGAAGGCGTTGCCGCCGTCCACCAGCACGTCGCCGGCACTCAGCAACGGCACCAGTTGATCGATGTGCTGCTGGGTGGCGTCGCCGGCGGGCAGCATGAGCCAGACGATACGCGGCGCGGGCAGGGCCTGGATCAGTTCCTCCAGGCTGTGCACCGCCTGCAGGCCGGTTTCGGCGGCCAGGGCATCCGTCACGCTCCCGTTGCGATTGTAGGCGACCACCTCCAGGCCGGCCCGGCGCAGGCGCCGCGCCATGTTGCCGCCCATCCGTCCCAGTCCCACGATTGCGATTTGCATTGCACGACCTCCGCAGCAGAGTGGTTCGGTTTTGCTTCTTCTGTCACTTGTCGGCGAGCCGGAAGCGGGCACGGCGGTGCGCATGCCCTCTTCGGATTATGGCATACGGCGGTTTTCCAGATAGACTTAAAAGCAGGTACAAAATTCCATTCGTCACATGAGGCCCCCATGCACATCGGTACCCCGCTTTCCGCCAACGCCACCCGCATCCTGCTCCTGGGCAGTGGAGAACTGGGCAAGGAGTTCGTCATCGAGGCCCAGCGCCTGGGCGTCGAGGTCATCGCCGTGGACCGCTACGCCAACGCGCCGGCCATGCAGGTGGCTCACCGCAGCCAGGTGCTGGACATGACCGACGGCGCCGCGGTCAAGGCGCTGGTGCGGCGCGAGCGGCCCGATTTCGTCGTCCCCGAGATCGAGGCCATCAACACCGACATTCTAGCCGAGATCGAGGCCGAAGGATTGGCCACCGTCATCCCCACCGCGCGGGCGGCGCGGCTGACCATGAACCGCGAGGGCATCCGGCGCCTGGCGGCGGAGGAGCTGGGCCTGCCCACCTCCCGCTTCCGTTTCGCCGAAAGCGAGGCCGAGTTGCTGGATGCGGCGGAGGCACTCGGCTATCCGTGCGTGGTCAAACCGATCATGTCTTCCAGCGGCAAGGGGCAAAGCACCATCCGCCGGCGCGAGGACGCGGCCGCGGCCTGGGCCTATGCCGCCAGCGGCGCGCGGGTGGCGGGACAACGGGTGATCGTGGAATCCTTCGTGGACTTCGATTTCGAAATCACCCTGTTGACCGCGCGCACTGCCTTTGGCACCGTCTTCTGCGAGCCCATCGGCCATCGCCAGGAGCACGGTGACTACGTGGAGTCCTGGCAGCCGCAGTACATGAGCGACGCGGCCCTGCGCACCGCCCAGGAAATCGCCCAGATCATCACCGACAACCTGGGCGGCTGCGGCATCTTCGGGGTCGAACTCTTCGTCAAGGGCGACACGGTCATCTTCAGCGAAGTCAGCCCGCGGCCCCACGACACCGGTCTCGTCACCCTGGCCAGCCAGAACATGAGCGAGTTCGAGATTCACCTGCGCGCCATCCTGGGCCTGCCGGTGATGCCGCAGGTCCTCGGACCGGCGGCCTCGGCAGTGATCTACGGCGGCGGCGAGGGCTGGGCGCCGTGCTACACCGGCTTGGCCGAGGCCCTGTCCGTGCCGGACAGCCGCGTGCGCCTCTTCGGCAAGCCCTACGCCGGCCCGCGCCGGCGCATGGGCGTGGCGCTGGCCCGCGGCCGCGACGTGGAAGAGGCGCGGGAGCGGGCGGTCAAGACGGCCAGCCTCGTGGGAGTGCGGCTTGAATGACGCCCTGAAGCTGCAGATCGAAGGCCTGCGCTACGCCGATCTCTTCGCGCGCGAGGGACTGCTGGCCCTGGACGCCCGCTTTCTCGAGCGGCTGGCCGCGCAGTCGCCGGAGCTGCATGCCACCCTGCTGCGCTATCGCGCTGGCGCCTTCTTCCCGCCGGTGGCGGAATCCGAGCTGCTCATCGGCGTGGCCCGCCACCTGGACGTCTTCCTGGCCGAGCTCTTCGGCATCCTGCCGGAGCGGGACGCCCTCTGGGCGCGGCAAGCGCGGGAGGATCCCGTCTTTGCCTTCAAGGCCGAGTTCGTCCGCGCGGTGCGCAAGCGGCGCGGCCCGCCGCCCACGGCCGATTTCGCCGAGCTCGGCGCGCAATTGGCCATTCCCCTGAACGACGATCCCGACCCCGAGTTGGCGGTGGCACGACTATGGCTGGCCGCCCGGGAGACCGGCGATGAAGCGTGGCTTGCCCGCTTGGCGGACTGGATCTGGCTGGCCCTGCACACGCCCGAGGGACAGGCGGCCACCTGCGGCTGGGTCAGCCTGCAGCAGCCGCGCAAGCTGCACTACCAGCACCTGGTGGCGGTGCAGCCCGTCGACGGCGATCCGGCCGGCCGCCTGGAAGGCCCGCCGGCCGCCAGACGCCAGCGCGACGGCTTCCATCTGACCGACCGCTCCGTGCGCGACCGCCGCCGCGCCCTGGATCACGTGCATTACTGCGTCTATTGCCACCAACATGACGGCGATTTCTGCAGCAAGGGCTTTCCGGACAGCAGCCAGGCGGGCGACCACGGCCTGCGCGTGAACCCGCTCGGCGAGACGCTGACGGGCTGCCCGCTCGGGCAGAAGATCTCCGAAAGCCACGTGCTCAAGCGCGAGGGCCTGACCCTGGGCGCGCTGGCGGTGATCATGGTCGACAATCCCCTGTGCCCGGCCACCGGCCATCGCATCTGCAACGACTGCCGCAAGGCCTGCATCTATCAAAAGCAGGAGCCGGTGGACATCCCGCGCGTCGAGACCGGCATCCTCACCGAAGTGCTGGAGCTGCCCTGGGGCTTCGAGCTCTACAGCCTGCTCACCCGCTGGAATCCCCTCCGAGTGCGCCATCCCGTGCCGGCCCCCTACAACGGCGTCAAGGTGCTGGTGGTCGGCACCGGTCCGGCCGGCTTCAACCTGAGCCAGCACCTGCTGCTGGCCGGCTTCGGCGTGGTGGCCATCGACGGCCTCAAGATCGAGCCGCTGCCGCCGGCATTGACCGGCGGGGCGGGGCGGCCTCCCGAGGCGGTGCGCGACGTCCATGCCCTCTATGAGGACCTGGACAGCCGGGTCATGGGCGGCTTCGGCGGCGTGGCCGAGTACGGCATCACCGTGCGTTGGGACAAGAACTTCCTCAAGCTCATCCACATCACCTTGATGCGCCACCGCCACTTCGCCGTCTATGGCGGCGTGCGCTTCGGCGGCACCCTGACCATCGAGGACGCCGAGGCCCTCGGCTTCGACCACATCGCCCTGGCCCCCGGCGCCGGCAAGCCCACGGGCATTCCCATGCCCCACGGCTTGGCGCGCGGCATTCGCCAGGCCAATGATTTTCTCATGGCCCTGCAGCTCACCGGCGCCGCCAAGTGGGAGAGCCTGGCCAACCTGCAGGTGCGCCTGCCGGCGGTGGTCATCGGCGGCGGCCTGACCGGGATCGACACCGCCACCGAGGTGCAGGCCTACTACATCCGCCAGGTGGAGAAGGTCCTGGCCCGGGTCGAGCGGGTCGGGATGCCGCCTGGCCTGCCGCCGCTGGAGCGGGAGATCCTGGAGGAGTTCCTGGCCCACGGCCGCCTGGTGCGCGAAGAACGTGAGCGAGCCGCGGCGGCAGGCCGGGCGCCGGATTTCGTCCGGCTGATCCGCCAATGGGGCGGCGTGACCGTGACCTTCCGCCGCGCCCTGAACGAGTCGCCCGCCTACCTGCGCAGCGACGAGGAGATCGGCAAGGCCTTAGAGGAGGGCATCTGCTACGCCGAGGCGCTGAGCCCGGTGGAGGCGGAGCTGGACGCCCACGGCCACGTGGCGGCGCTGCGTTTCGAGCGCCAGGTGCCGGTGGGGGACGGGCGCTGGGTCGGCAGCGGGGAGATGCTGCGCCTGCCGGCGCGCGCCGTGCTGGTGGCCGCCGGCGCCACGCCCAATACGGTCTACGAGCGCGAGTATCCCGGCACCTTCGCCATGCACGGCCGCTATTACGTGCCTTTCCGGGTGGAGGACGAGGGCTTGGTGCCCGCGCCGCTGGACAGCCATGCCAAGGACCCGCGCATGGGCTTCCAGACCTCGCGCCTGGGCGTCAGCGTCTACGGCGATTGTCACCCGCTCTTCCACGGCAGCGTGGTGGATGCCATGGCCTCGGGCAAGCATGGGGCCGCGGAAATCGCGCGCATCTTTGCCGAGCGGCTGGACCATGCGGTGGACGAGGGCGAGTTCACGGCCATGTGCCGAGAGCTGGACCGTCTGCTGCGCCCCGAGGTGCTGCGCGTGACCCGACTGGCGCCGAACGTGGTGGAGCTGGTGCTGCGCGCGCCTCAGCAGGCGCGCAAATGGCAGCCGGGGCACTTTTTCCGCCTGCAGAATTTCGAGACGCGCGCATCGCTGGTGGAGGGCACGCGCCTGCAACTGGAGGGCCTGGCCCTGTCGGGAGCCTGGGCCGACCGGGAGCGCGGCGAGCTCGGTCTCGCCGTGCTGGAGGTGGGGGCCAGCAGCCGCCTGGCGGCCCGTCTGCAGCCGGGTGAGCCGGTGGTGCTCATGGGACCGACCGGCACGGCCATGCCGGTGCCGAGCGGACAGACCATCGCCGTGATCGGCAGCCGCCGGGCACTCTTCCTGCTGGCCGCCGTGGGCCCGGTCTGGCGGGCGGCGGGCAACCGCGTTTATTTCATCGGCTGCTTCCGGGACGGCGCCGAGGTGTTCTGGCAGGAGCGGGTGGAGGCGGCCACCGACTTCGCCCTGTGGGCGGTGGAGGAGGGGCCGCTGCCCGGCCCCTTGCGCACGGGCGACCTGCTCGTGCGGCAGAGCGCCGAGGCGCTGGCCCGGGCCTGCGCGGCCGGCGCGCTGCCGCAGGTCGGTGCCCGCTTGCGGGAGGTGGACGTGTTCTGGGCCCTGGGCTCAGCCGAGATGATGGGCTTCACCGCCGAGCTCCTGGCCGGCCCCCTGGCCCCCGTGCTGAAGCCCGGGGCCATCGCCTACGCCGGCGTGAACAGCCCCATGCAGTGCATGATGAAGGAGATCTGCGCCCAGTGCGTGTGCCGGCATTGGGAACGGGACACGGGCCAGACCCGGCGGGTGGTCTTCTCCTGCTTCAATCAGAACCAACTCCTCTTCGACGTGGATTTCGGCAACCTGGCGGCGCGCCTGGCGCAGAACAGCCCGCAGGAGCGGCTGACCGACCGCTGGCTCCATCATCTGCTGGACCAGCTCAAAGGGTGACGGGATCGAAGCGGGTTTCCAGGCGCAGGGCGCCCTCGAACAGCACCTTGAGGTCCAGCTCGCCGTTGCGGGCGACGTCGAGCGTGCCGGCCGGCACGCTCGACGTCAGCCCCTTGAAGCGCAGCAGGTTGGCCGGGTAGCTCAGGGTGTAATGGAGCTGCAGGGGAAAGTAGCCGTCCAGGAAACGGCGCATGAAAGGACCGTTGCGGATCACGTAGCCGCCGTCGGCATCCCGGTCGAAGACCCGGTTGACCGTGCGCAGGCACAGCACCGCATTGCGCGCCACGTCGCGCAGCTGCACGCTGCGCCCCTCCACGCGCACCTGGCCGATGTTCTCGGCGCGCGTGACCTGCAGGGCTTTCAGGCGCTCGCCGAAGACCACCTGGGCCGCCGGCACCGGGTCCAGGTTGTAGTGGCACTGATCGACCCGCACCAGACCGGTGCGCAGTGACTGGGCGTCGACCTGCACGTGCATCTCCTGGCGATGGGGTGCGGGGGAGGGGACTTGATCCAGGAAATGCAGCTGCTCGTCTGCCGGCCCCTCCTGGGCCGCCAGCGGCGCACTGAAGATCCCCAGCGCAAGGAACAGCAGAATGGCGCTACGCATGGTCTCCCCCCTGAGCAGTCTCTTTATGAGACTCTGCCGGGGGGAGGATAGTTCTTTCAGCGGGTGAGGAAGGCCTCGATGCGATCCAGGGCCTTGCGCAGGTTGTCCATGCTGGTGGCGTAGGAGATGCGCAGGTAGCCGTCGGCGCCGAAGGCGGAGCCGGGCACCAGCGCCACCTCGGCCTCTTCCAGCAGGCGTTCGGCCAGGGTGATGTCGTCCGCCAGCTGCAGGCGGGCCATCGCTTCGTGGAAGGAGGGGAAGGCGTAGAAGGTGCCCTGCGACGGCCGGCAGGCCACACCCGGCATGTCCTGCAGGCGCGCCACCACGTAATCGTGGCGCTCGCGGAAAGCCTGCAGCATGGGCGCGAGCACCGACTGGTCGCCGCTCAGGGCCGCCTCGGCCGCCTTCTGGGCGATGGAGCAGGGGTTGGAGGTGCTCTGCGACTGCACGTTGGTCATGGCCTGGATCAGTTCCCGCGGCCCGGCGCAGTAGCCGATGCGCCAGCCGGTCATGGCATAGGCCTTGGACACGCCGTTGAGCACCACGGTGCGAGGCAGCAGGTCCGGGCAGGCATTGGCGATGTTCACGAACGGCGCCTCGGTGAAGAGGATCTTCTCGTACATGTCGTCGGTGGCGATGAGCACCCGCGGATGCCGGCGCAGCACCTCGCCCAGCGCCGCCAGCTCCGCCGCCGTGTAGGCCGCGCCGGTCGGATTGGACGGGCTGTTGATGAACAGCAGGCGGGTCTGCGGCGTGATGGCGGCGGCCAGCTGCTCGGGGGTGATCTTGAAGCCGCTGTCCATGCCGGTCTCGAGAATCACCGGCCGGGCCTCCGCCAGGATGGCGATGTCCGTGTAGGAGACCCAGTAGGGCGCGGGCACGATGACCTCGTCGCCGGGGTTGAGCAGCGCCTGGCACAGGTTGAAGATGCTCTGCTTGCCGCCCACGGACACCAGGATCTGCTCGGGGGCGAAGTGGAAACCGTTGTCGCGCGCGAACTTGTCGATGATCGCCTGCTTGAGCCCCGGCGTGCCGTCCACGGCCGTGTACTTGGTGAAGCCGTCGCGGATGGCCTGGATGGCGGCCTCCTTGATATAGTCCGGGGTGTCGAAATCGGGCTCGCCGGCTCCCAGGCTCACGATGTCGCGCCCGGCGGCCTTGAGGCGGGCGGCCCGGGCGGTTACGGCCAGCGTCGGGGAGGGTTTGATGGCCTGAACCCGGCGGGAAAGATAATTGTCCAAAGAAGGTTCTCCACTTGCTGCAAGAGGCACGAAACGGTTTCCACAAAACCGCCTAATGATATGACGAAAAAATTTGAACTCAAGAGCCAATTTCAGCCGCGCGGCGATCAGCCCGAAGCCATCCGCCAGCTGACCGCCGGTTTGCGCGACGGCGAGGCGTTCCAGGCCCTGCTGGGCGTGACCGGCTCGGGCAAGACCTTCACCATGGCCAACGTCATCGCCCAGACCCAGCGGCCCGCCATGATCATGGCCCCCAACAAGACCCTGGCGGCGCAGCTCTATGCCGAAATGCGCGAGTTCTTCCCCAACAACCGGGTGGAGTACTTCGTCAGCTACTACGACTACTACCAGCCCGAAGCCTACGTTCCGGCCTCCGACACCTTCATCGAGAAGGACGCCTCCATCAACGAGCACATCGAGCAGATGCGCCTGTCCGCCACCAAGGCCTTGCTGGAGCGGCCGGACACCATCATCGTCGCCACCGTGTCCGCCATCTACGGCCTCGGCGATCCGGGCGAGTACCACCAGATGATCCTGCATCTGCGCCAGGGCGATACCGTGGACCAGCGCGCCATCCTGAAGCGCCTGGCGGAGCTCCAGTATACCCGCAACAACCTGGAATTGAAGCGCGGCAGCTTCCGCGTCCACGGCGACGTCATCGACATCTTTCCGGCGGAAAGCGAAGGCGAGGCCCTGCGCATCGAGCTCTTCGGCGACGAGGTGGAGCAGCTGAGCCTCTTCGACCCGCTCACCGGCGCCACCATCACCCGGCTGACGCGCTACACCGTCTTTCCCAAGAGCCACTACGTCACCTCCCAGGGCGTGCTGCGCCGCGCCATCGAGGAGATCAAGGCCGAATTGCGCGAGCGCCTGGCGGAGCTGCGCGCCATGGGCAAGGAGCTGGAGGCTCAGCGCCTGGACCAGCGCACCCGCTTCGATCTGGAGATGATGGCCGAGCTCGGCTACTGCTCGGGCATCGAAAACTACTCGCGCTACCTGTCCGGCCGCCAGGCGGGCGAGCCGCCGCCCACCCTGCTGGACTACCTGCCGGCCAACGCGCTGCTCTTCATCGACGAGTCGCACGTGACCGTGCCGCAGATCGGCGGCATGTACAAGGGCGACCGCTCGCGCAAGGAGACCCTGGTGGAATACGGCTTCCGCCTGCCTTCGGCTCTGGACAACCGGCCGCTCAAGTTCGATGAGTTCGAACGGCTCATGCCGCAGACCATCTTCATCTCCGCCACCCCGGGCCCCTATGAAATGAGCCACGCCGGCCAGATCGTGGAGCAGGTGGTGCGCCCGACGGGCCTGGTGGATCCGCAGGTGGAGGTGCGCCCGGCGCGCACCCAGGTGGACGATCTGATCGGCGAGATCAAGGACACCGTGGCCCACGGCCAGCGGGTGCTGGTGACTACCCTGACCAAGCGCATGGCCGAGGACCTGACCGACTATCTCAACGACCTCGGCATCAAGGTCCGCTACCTGCATTCGGACATCGACACGGTGGAGCGGGTGGAGATCATCCGCGACCTGCGCGCCGGCACCTTCGATGTGCTGATCGGCATCAACCTGCTGCGCGAGGGTCTGGACATGCCCGAGGTGGCGCTGGTGGCGATCCTGGATGCGGACAAGGAGGGTTTTCTGCGTTCCGACCGCTCGCTGATCCAGACCATCGGCCGCGCCGCCCGCAACCTGCAGGGGCGCGCCATCCTCTATGCCGACAAGGTCACCGCCTCCATGGCTCGCGCCCTGGAGGAAACCGATCGGCGCCGCAGCAAGCAGCTCGCCTTCAACGAAGCCCATGGCATCACACCCAAGGGCATCGTCAAGCCGGTGGCTGACATCATCGACGGCGTCTACGGGCGGCAGAGCGGCGGCGCCAAGGCGCGGGCGGCCGAGCCGAAGGCGGGCTATGCCATGCCCGGCGATCCCGTCTCCCTGGCGCAGGCCATCAAGCGCCTGGAGAGTCAGATGTACGATCATGCCAAGAACCTGGAGTTCGAGAAGGCCGCACAGCTTCGCGACGAGATCAGGCAAATGGAACAGGCCCTGCTGGGCGTGGCCAAGGACAGCCCGGCCGTGCCCGCCGCCCGCGCCAGGCGCCGCTGACGGCGCCGGCGGGCAGTGGTGGAAAGATGGGGAGTGCAGTATGCTTACTGCCTCCCCCTTTCTTTGCACAACATTAAGCTGTCATCACAGGGAAGGCTTCATGTCCGTACAGCATTCAAATCCCGGCCGGCCGGTGCGGGTCCTCTTCGTGTGCCTTGGCAACATCTGCCGCTCGCCCATGGCTGAGGGACTGTTTCGCCATCAGGTCCGGCAGGCAGGACTGGCGGCGCGAATCAAGACGGATTCCGCAGGCACCGCCGACTACCACGTGGGGCGCGCCCCCGATGTCCGCGCCCAGCGCGCCTGTGCCGCCCGCGGCATGGACATCACCGACCTGAGTGCCCGCCAGGTCGCCTACGAGGACTTCTATACCTTCGAGTACATCCTGGCCATGGATGCGGACAACCTGGACCACCTGCGCGCCATCCGGCCCGCCGGCGCCCAGGCCAAGCTGGCGCTCTTCATGGATTACGCCGATGGCCCCTATCACGGCAGATCGGTGCCCGATCCCTACTACGGCGGCATCGAGGACTTCCATCGCACCCTGGCCATGATCGAGGAAGGGGCGCAGGGCCTGTTGCGGGAGATTCAGCGCGAGCGGCTGAAGAGCGGCTGAAGGCGCGGCCGGGCGGGCTTGAGCCGGCCCATTGGCCATCGGCGTTCACAAAAAAGCACGGCTCCCGCGGGAGCCGTGCTTTTGCATGCGGGCGCTGCTTGCCGCTTTAGTCCTGCTGTTCCCCGAAAGTCCCTGTCGCCGCAGGCACTTCGGCGTCTTTCTTCACGCGCTCGCTCAGGGCAGGAGCCGCGGCCTCCGCCAGAGGCTGTTCCGTACCGTCGGCGGCCTTGTCCCGAGCCTGCGGGGAGCGGCTGCGGGAGCGGTGCCCCCGACGATAGCCGCGGCGCGTGCGTTCCCGGGGCGCGTCTGTCTCCGTTTCCGCGTCCGTGCCAGCGTGGGGCTCAAGCGCCTCCGCGGCCAGCTCCGCCACGGCGGGAGCCGGCGGCGTCGCTTCGACGGGTGTGGCTGGCGCAGCTTCGGCCGGCAGCAGCGGGGCCACAGCCTGTTCCGCCGTTTGCTCCGGTGCGCTGGCCGGCGAGGCTGGTGATGCCGGCGCTTCCGCCCGGGGAGTCTCGGCAGGCGCTGCCGGCGCCGGGGAGGGAGCGGCACTGATGATGGTCAGGGCGCTGGATGTCCCGATGGGAGCCGGCTTCTCATGCGCCAGCAGGGGGACGGCGCTCGCCAGGGCCGCATGCTCTTCCCTCCCGGCATCGGGGCTGTCCGCCGACATGCCTGCCAGCGCCGCCGGGACCGGCTCCTCTTCGGCGACGGCCAAGGCCGCGGCCTGCTCGGCCCGCAACTGGGCCTCGGGTTCCTCGGGGATTTCGTGCCAGTCGCTGGGCGCCGGCTTGGGTTTGGCCGGCTCGGCCGTATCCAGCGCGGGCGCGGATAGCGGCGCACTCGGGCGTGCAACGCCTCCCGGCCCCGGCAGCGGGACCACCGCCGGCGGCGCCGCTTCGGCCACCGCAGCGGCCGGAGCAGCGGACTGCAGTCCCGCTGCCGGCATGACGGTCTCCTGCGGGGCGGCGGCTTCCCCGCCGCGGCCGCGGCCACGGCGTCCGCCGCGGCGGCTCTTGCGCCCGGGACCGCGTTCCGCTTGCTCCTTGTCGCGCGCCGCCCGTTCCGCCTCGGTGGCGGCGGCTGCTTCCGCCGGCTGCGGCCGGCCGCGGCGCTGGGCCTGGGCACCCTCGCCGCCGCGCGCTGCTTCGCGCTGCCGTCCCCGTTCGCCCGCGGGCCGTGGCGCCGGCTTTTCGGGAGCCGGCGGGGTGGCGACGGTTGCGGCCTGCGGCACTACCGGCGGCGCGGCCTCAACGGCTTGTTCCGGGCTGTGCCGCCGCAGCAGCGCATTCATCAGACGCCGCAGCAGGCCCAAGGGCTTCGCCGCTGCGGCCGGCGCCGCCGGCGCGGGCTGCTGGGCCTGTTGGGCTGGCGCGGGGGGAAGCGGCAGCGGCAAGACATTGGTCGGTCGTACCGCCGGCGCCTCGTGGACCCGGGTGGGCCGGCTCGGGGCCGCCTCCGGGGCGGCGGCTTCATGCTGCAGCACTTGGTAGCTCGGCACATGCGCCGCGGCGACATCCTGCTGGCGCAGGCGATGAAGGTGGTAATGGGGCGTCACCAACTCGGCGCTGGGCAAGAGCAGGATGCGCACGCCGGTCTTGCTCTCGATGTCCACGACCTCGGGGCGCTTTTCGTTGATGAGATAGGTGGCCACCTCCACCGGCACCTGCACCTGGATCACCGCGGTGCGCTCCTTGATGGCCTCTTCCTGGATGATACGCAGGATGTGCAGGGCGCTGGACTCCACGCCGCGGATCTGGCCGGTGCCGTTGCAGCGCGGGCAGGGGATGTGGCTGGATTCCTCCAGGCTCGGACGCAGGCGCTGGCGGGACATTTCCAGGAGGCCGAACTTGGAAATGCGGCCGACCTGCACGCGCGCCTTGTCCAGCTTGAGGGCTTCCTTGAGCCGGTTTTCCACGTCCCGCTGGTTGCGGGCCGGGCCCATGTCGATGAAGTCGATGACGATGAGGCCGCCGAGATCGCGCAGGCGCACCTGGCGGGCGATCTCCTCGGCCGCCTCCAGGTTGGTCTTGAGCGCGGTTTCCTCGATGTCCTGGCCCTTGGTCGCCCGGCCGGAGTTGATGTCGATGGACACCAGCGCCTCCGTGTGGTCGATGACGATGGCGCCGCCGGATTCCAGGCGCACCTCGCGCGAGAAGGCCGATTCGATCTGGTGCTCGATCTGGAAGCGGGAGAAGAGGGGGATGCTGTCCTGGTAGAGCCGAATGCGCTTGACCATGTTCGGCATGATGGATTGCATGAACTGCTGGGCGGCTTCGAAGGCGCTGGTAGTGTCGATCAGCACTTCGCCGATGTCCTCGGAGAAATAGTCGCGCATGGCGCGCACCACCACGTTGCCCTCCTGGTAGATCAGGAAGGGCGCCTGACGCGCCTGGGCCGATTCGGAGATGGCCTGCCACAGGCCCATGAGGTAGTTGAGGTCGTGCTGCAGGTCCTCGGTGCTCTTGCCGATGCCGGCGGTACGGGCGATGACGCCCATGCTGTCGGGGATCTGCAGTTGCGCCAGCACCTCGCGAATGTGCTGGCGCTCCTCGCCCTCGATGCGGCGGGACACGCCGCCGGCACGGGGGTTGTTGGGCATCAGCACCAGATAGCGGCCGGCCAGGCTGATGAAGGTGGTCAGCGCGGCGCCCTTGCTGCCGCGTTCTTCCTTTTCCACCTGGACGATGAGTTGCTGGCCTTCCTTGATGACGTCCTGGATGCGCAGCTTGCGGCCAGCGCCAGCCTCGTCGCCGGCCTGGAAGTATTCGCGGGAGATTTCCTTGAAAGGCAGAAAGCCGTGGCGCTCGGCGCCGTAATCGACGAAGGCCGCCTCGAGGCTGGGCTCGACGCGGGTGACTACGCCTTTGTAGACATTGCTCTTTTTCTGCTCCTTGGCAGCGGATTCGATGTCCAGATCAAGAAGTTTTTGGCCCTCTACCAATGCCACACGCAACTCTTCGGGATGCGTGGCGTTGATCAACATGCGTTTCATAAAGTTGTGGTTCTCCTGCGCTCAACCTTTGGGGCCGCGACTGGGCGGCCGGCCACAGGGCCGGGAGCGCGAACAAAAGGGATAGAAATTCGGTAAAGAGGCAGGGTTGGGCGGGGCCCGCAAGCCAAAGCGATGTTCTTCTCATGATCGTTCCCGCGGTCCTGTAGCTGAAACCCTGTAACCCTGTGTGAAGCGTGTCGGCCGCATCGGCCAGACCGACGCTGTACCCTCGAAATATAAGCGATTCTGCATTAAAATAGCAAACTTAACCCGCAGCGCGCAGCCCTTGAACGCGGAGGTTCATTGGATTCCCCGTCCCACCCCCCCAGATCCCAAGCCCGCCAGTATACGGTCGGTCCCGAAGATGCGGGCCAGCGCATCGACAATTTCCTCATGCGGACCTTCAAGAATGTGCCGAAGTCCCATGTTTACAAAATGCTTCGTGGCGGCGAGGTGCGCGTCAACAAGGGCCGGATCAAGGCCACCTACCGGCTGGCCGCGGGCGATGTGGTGCGTCTGCCGCCGGTGCGGCAGGAGCCGGCCCCCGCGGGTGGCCCGGGCCGGGCGCCGGTGCGCCGCGACCTGGAGGACGCCATCCTCTACGAAGACCCGGCGCTGCTGGTGATCAATAAACCGGCCGGCTTGGCGGTGCACGGCGGCAGCGGGCTCAGCTACGGCTTGATCGAGTCCCTGCGGGCTGCTCGCCCGGAGGCCCCGTTTCTGGAGCTGGTGCATCGGCTGGACCGGGACACCTCGGGCTGCCTGATCGTGGCCAAGAAGCGCAGCGCGCTCAGGAGCCTGCATGAACAGCTGCGCCTCGGCCAGATGGACAAGCATTATTTGGTGCTGGTGCGCGGCGCCTGGCGCGGCGGCGCCCGTCAGGTGAGCACGCCCTTGCGCAAGAGCGTGCTGCGTTCCGGCGAACGCATGGTGCAGGTCGATGCCAGCGGCAAGGAGGCCGCCACCCGCTTCGTGCCGTTGCGGGCCTTTCCGCAGGCCAGCCTGTTGCGCGCCGAACTGGACACGGGCCGCACCCACCAGATCCGCGTGCATCTGCAAAGCATCGGTCATCCCGCCGCCGGGGACGACAAGTACGGCGATCCCGATTTCAACCAGCGCATGGCCCGCCTAGGGCTCAAGCGGCTCTTCCTGCACGCGGCGCACTTGAACTTCATACATCCCGTGAAGGGCGAGCGCCTCTTGATCGACGCAGGCTTGCCGGCGGAACTTGAGAAAGTGCTTGAACATCTGGAGGGGGGCAGCGCATGACAAGCAGAGACTATCAACTGCTCGTCTTCGACTGGGACGGCACGCTCATGGATTCGGTGGGCACCATCGTCCACTGCATGGCCGAGGCCTTCCGGCGGGCCGGGATCGAGCCCCTGCCGGACAGCCGCTACCGCAGCATCATCGGCCTCGGCCTGCAGGAGGCGCTGCAGGCCTTGACCCCGGAGCTGCCTACCCACGCTTTCGACGCCGTGGCGCAGCATTACCGCGACTGTTTCCTGTCCGCCCCCCACGAGGCCATGCCCTTCTTCCCGGCGGTGGAGGCGACGCTTGGCGAGCTGCACGCGCGCGGCTACCGGCTGGCGGTGGCGACCGGCAAGTCGCGCCGGGGGCTGGTGCGCATGTTCGAGCACCATGCCGTGTGCCGGCTCTTCACCAGCTCGCGCTGTGCCGATGAAAGCCGCTCCAAACCGGCGCCGGACATGCTGCTGGAGATCATGGCGGAGACCGGGGTGGCCGCCGAGCGCACGCTGATGGTGGGCGACTCCATCCACGATATCCGCATGGCACGCAATGCGGGCGTGCATGGCCTGGGCATCAGCCACGGGGTGAGTTCGGCGGAGGAGCTGCGCCGGCACGGCGCGCTCGGCTGCATTCACCACTTTGCCGAGCTGCCGGCCTGGCTGGCGGGGGATAAAAAGCAGCAGGTGGGCTAGCCAGGGCGCCGCTCAGCCGAGCACGCGGCAGCCGCAGCGGGACAGCAGTGCAGTCAGGTGGATGAGCGGCAGGCCGACCAAGGCGCTGGGATCATCGCCGTACATGCCGGCGAAAAGCGCGATGCCGAGCCCCTCGGACTTGAAGCTGCCGGCGGCGTCGACCGGGTTGTCGCGGGCCACGTAGTCGGCGATCTCCGCCTCCGACAGCGTGCGCATCTGCACTTCATAGGGCACGGTTACCTGCAGGGCCCCCTGCTGCGGGCACTGCACCGCCAGCGCCGTCAGGAAGCGTACCCGCTGCCCGCTCAAGCGGCGCAGCTGGGCTTGTGCCCGCGCCGGCGTGCCGGGCTTGCCCAGCACCTCGCCGTCGACCAGCGCCATCTGGTCCGAGCCGATGACGATGGCCTCCGGGTGACGGGCCGCCACCGCGGCCGCCTTGGCCAGCGCCAGCCGGGAGACCAGCGCTTCCGGCGCTTCGCCGGGCAGGGGCGCCTCCTCGACCCCGGGCGCCTCCTGGGTGAAGGGCAGTCCCAGGCGGGCCAGCAGCTCCCGGCGGTAGGGCGAGGTGGAGGCGAGGATCAGGGGGGCGGGCAGCTGGGCCATCACTCGATCTCCACCAGCACTTCGTCCGGATTCACCGCGTCGCCCTTGGCGACGTGCACCGCCACCACCTTGCCGGAAATGGGGGCCTGCACTTCGCTTTCCATCTTCATGGCTTCGGTGACCAGCACCGGGTCGCCGGCCTTGACCGTATCGCCTTCCCGCACCAGCACGTCGACGATGGTCCCCGGCATGAAGGTGGCCACGTGGCCGGCACGGCTGGCCTGCGGGCGCCGCGAGCCCTTGCCGCGGGCACGCGCCGGCGCTGCTTCGCCCTCGGCGGCGCTCGCGGTGTCGAGGATCTCCACGTAGACCTCTTCCGGCAGGCCGTCCACGGTCACGAAATAGGGCCGCTGAGCGGCGTGCGGATGGCCGGTGCCCAGGATCCTGATGTGATAGTTTTCGCCGTGCATGGTGACGCTGAATTCGGTGGGCGTGCCCTGCGGCGCCGGCGCCTCCACCGGTACCGGCGGCAACGGCTCGGGCGCCAGCCGGCCGGCGGCGCGCGCCTCGAAGAACTTGAGGGCGATCTCCGGGAACAAGGCATAGGAGAGGACATCTTCGGGGCTATGCGCCACGCCCTGCACCGCCTCGGCCAGACGGTTCAGCTCCGGCGCCAGGCGGTCGGCCGGGCGCTCGCTGACCGGCGTGGCGTCGCCGATGGCCAGGCGGCGCAGTTCGGGATTGACCTTGCCGAGCGGCTGGCCGTAGAGGCCCAGCAGGTAGTTCTTGGTTTCGTTGGTGATGGTGTGATAGCGCTTGCCGGTGAGCACGTTGAACACCGCCTGCGTGCCGACGATCTGCGAAGTTGGCGTGACCAGCGGCGGATAGCCGAAGTCGGCGCGCACCCGGGGGATCTCCGCCAGCACCTCGTCCAGGCGGTCCAGCGCTCCCTGGTCCCTGAGCTGGTTGACCAGGTTGGACACCATGCCGCCCGGCACCTGATTGCTCTGGACACGGGTATCGATGCCGGTGAACTCCGACTCGAATTGTGCATATTTCTTGCGCACTTCCCGGAAATAGCTCGCAATCTCCTGCAGGAGCTGCAGGTCCAGCCCAGTGTCCTGTGGGGTATCCCGCAGGGCCGCCACCATGCTCTCGGTGGCCGCGTGCGAGGTGCCGCAGCAGAGGGCGGACACGGCGGTGTCGATCATGTTTGCGCCGCCGTCGATGGCACGCAGGTGGTTCATGGCCGACAGCCCGGCCGTGTCATGGCTGTGGCAGCTCAAGGGCAGGTTCACGCTCTGGCGCAGGGCGGTGAAAAGCTCGAAGGCGCGCGGCGGCGTCAGCAGCCCGGCCATGTCCTTGACGCAGAGGCTGTCGCAGCCCATCTCCGCCAAGCGCTGGGCCAGGTCGACGAAATGCGCCACCGTATGCACCGGGCTCACGGTGTAGGAGATGGCTCCCTGGGCGTGCTTGCCCTGGCGCTTGACCGCGCGGATGGAAGTCTCCAGGTTGCGCAGGTCGTTCATGGCGTCGAAGACGCGGAACACGTCGATGCCGTTGGCCGCCGCCCGCTCGATGAAAGCTTCCACCACGTCGTCGGCGTAGTGGCGATAGCCGAGCAGATTTTGGCCGCGCAGCAGCATCTGCAGGCGCGTGTTGGGCAGGGCGCTGCGCAGCTGGCGCAGCCGCTCCCAGGGATCTTCCTTCAGGTAACGCAGGCTGGCGTCGAAGGTGGCGCCGCCCCAGACCTCCAGGGACCAGAAGCCCACCCGGTCCAGCTTGTCGCAGATGGGCAGCATGTCCTCGGTGCGCATGCGCGTGGCCAGCAGCGACTGATGGGCATCGCGCAGCACGGTCTCGGTGACGAGTACTTTATCCTGCTTTACCGATTTGGCGGTCATCTACAGTCCTTCCCGGGTGGCAATGGCGACGGCGATGATGGCGGCCCATTCCGGCCGGCGGCGGCTGGCGTAGCGGGTCAACTCCGGATGGCGCTCCACGAAGGTGGTATCCAGTCGGTGCTGAACGAAGTCAGGATGATTCAGGATCTCCAGGTAATAGGGAATGGTGGACTTGACCCCGTACAGGCCCATGTCGTTGAGCGCCCGGCGGGCGCGGCGCACCGCCTGGTCCCAGTCCAGCGCCCAGACGGTCAGCTTGGCACACAGGGAGTCGTAGTAGGGCGGGATTTCGTAGCCGGTGTAGATTGCCGCATCGGTGCGCACGCCCGGCCCGCCCGGCGAGTAGTAGCGGGTGATGCGGCCGAAGCTGGGCAGGAAATTGTTCTGGGGGTCCTCGGCGTTGATGCGGAACTGGATGGCGTAGCCGCGATGGGAAACGTCCGCTTGGCTGACGGAAAGGGGCAGGCCGGCGGCGATGCGCGTCTGCTCCTGCACGACGTCTATGCCGGTGATCTGCTCGGTCACTGTGTGCTCCACCTGCAGGCGGGTGTTCATTTCCATGAAATAAAAGCGGCCTTCGGGGTCCAGCAGAAATTCGACGGTGCCGGCATTCCGGTAATTCACCGCCCGGGCGGCGCGCACTGCCAGTTCGCCGATGTAGGTGCGTTGCGACTCGTCCAACTGCGGCGAGGGAGCGATCTCGATGAGCTTTTGGTGGCGGCGCTGGATGGAGCAATCGCGCTCGAAGAGGTGGATGACGTTGCCGAAGGCGTCACCCAGCACCTGCACTTCGATGTGGCGCGGCCGGTCGATGTATTTCTCCAGGAACAGCTCGGAGCGGCCGAAGGCCTTTTCCGCCTCGGAAATGACGCGGGCGTAGCTGTTGCGCAGTTCGGCCTCGTCGTTGCAGCGGCGGATGCCGCGACCGCCGCCGCCGCCGCTGGCCTTGAGCATCACCGGATAGCCGATCTCGCCGGCCACGGCGATCGCTTCGTCCACGGAGCCCAGGCTGCTCTGGGTGCCCGGAATGACCGGAATGCCGGCGTCGATCATGGCCTGGCGGGCCAGGGTCTTGTCGCCCATGATGCGGATGGTCTCCGCATCCGGGCCGATGAAGGTGATGCCGCGGCGCGCGCAGATCTCTGCCAGCTTGGGGTTTTCCGACAGGAAGCCGTAGCCGGGATGCAGCGCGTCGCAGCCGGCCTCCACGGCCAGATTGACCACCCGGTGCGGGTTCAGATAGCCGAGCAGGGGATCGGGGCCCAGGCTGTAGGCCTCGTCCGCTTTCTTGACGTGCAGCGCGTAGCGGTCCGGCTCGGCGTAGATAGCCACCGACTTGATGCCCAGCTCGCTGCACGCACGGCTGATGCGCGTCGCGATCTCCCCGCGATTGGCGATAAGGATCTTCTTGAACAAGGCGCACTCCCGGGACGTGGAGAAGGGGTGCTACGGCATCTCGAGCGGACAGCGAAGCCAGGGGCGCGCCGCCAGGTCAATATACTTACTATGGCCAGGGCTCCGGAAGCTGTCAACCTGGGCCGTTCCAGTGAATGACGCAGGCCGGCGCCGCTCAGCCCGTGTTGCGCTGGCCGGCGGCGATGGCGTTGATGGAGCGCAGCAGCGGATCCAGCCAGCGCTCCCGCTCGACATCGGCGAAGTATTCATCCCGGTAGCGCGTGAGCAGCGACAGCTGGATGTGGTTCAATGGCTCCAGATAGGCGCGCCGGCGCTGCAGCGAGCGCGCCAGGGTGGGGTTTTCCTCCAGCAGTTGCGGGACGCCGGCCACCTGGAGGATCTGTTGGACGGTGCGCTGGTACTCGTCGCGCACCATATTGAAGATCACCCGCGCCTGTGCCTGGTTTTCCACCAGAGCGGCGTATTCGGCGGCAATGTCCATGTCCGCCTTCTCGAGCGACTGCTGGATGTTGCTGAGCAGGGCCCGGAAGAAGGGCCATTCCCGGTACATGTGCTGGAGCTTGGCCAGATGCGCCGGCTGCGCGTCGCGCCAGCTTTCCAGGGCCGAGCCGAGCCCGTACCAGGCCGGCAGGGTGTGGCGCGACTGCGCCCAGGCGAAGACCCAGGCGATGGCGCGCACCGAGGCCTTGGAGCGGTCACGCTTGTTGCGGTGGGAGGGCCGCGAGCCCAGGTTGAGCAGAGCGATCTCGCTGAGCGGCGTGGCTTCGTAGAAGTAATCCAGGAAGCCGGGGGTCTCCTCGGTGAAGTGGCGGTAGGCTTGCTCGCCGGCATTGGACAGGGCGTCCATCACCTCCTGGAAGTCCGGGCGCTCGGCCGGCGCCGGCTGCACCAGGTAGCGGCTGGCCTTCAGCAGCCCCGTGCTGCCCACGGTGAGCTCGTAGACGGCGGTTTCCAGGTTGGCGTACTTGAACGACAGCACCTCGCCCTGTTCGGTGATCTTGATCTGGCCGCACACGGTGCCCGGCGGTTGCGCCAGGATGGCGTCGTGGGTCGGGCCGCCGCCGCGGCCGACGGTGCCGCCGCGACCGTGGAAGAGCCGCAGATCGACGCCATGCCGCTTGGCCAGCGCGGAGATCTGCAACTGGGCCCGATACAGGGACCAGCTGGAAGAAACGATGCCGCCATCCTTGCAGGAGTCGGAATAGCCCAGCATCACTTCCTGCAGGTTGCCGGCCTGCTGCAGCAGCGTTCGATAGGTGGAGTTGCCCAGGAGGGCGGACATGACCGCGTCGATGCGCTCGAGATCGGCAATGGTTTCGAAAAGCGGCGAGATGCTGATGTCGCAGAAGGGCGTGCCGTCGCGCCAGCCCGCCAATCCCGCCTCCTTGGCCAGCAGCATGACTTCCAGCACGTGGCTGGCCTCGTGGGTCATGGAGATCACGTAGCTGCCGAAAGCGCGCGGGCTGATTTCCCGGCGCATGCGTGCCATGCACTGGAAGACGTCGAAGGTTTCGCAGGCTTCCGGGCTGGCCGCTGGCGCTGCCGGCAGCAGGGAGGAGGGTTGTTCGATGGCCCAGGACAGCAGCTTGAGCCGCTCCGGCTCGGGCAGGCTGGCGTAGTCCCCGAAGCCGGGCACGTCGCGGAACAGTTCGGCCACGGCGCGCGTGTGGCGCCCCGACTCCTGGCGCACGTCCATGTGCGCCAGGAAGAAGCCGAAGGTTTCCGCCAGGCGGCTCAGGTCGCGCAGTTCGCTGCGGGCCAGGTCGCCGTCGCCGTGGCCGATCAATGATTCGGAGATCAGGCGCAGGTCGGCCAGGAAAGCCCGTTCGTCGGCGTAGCGCCGGCTGCTGTCCTCCGGCTCGCGCCCGTCCAGCAGGGCTTCCAGGCGGGCAATCCCCAGCTCCAGTCGCGCGCGCATGAAGCGCAGCTTGCGCCGGTACGGCTCGCTGGGATAGCGCTGCGCCACCCAGTCCCGCAGCTCGGGAAACTGGGCGGCGTCCGCCGCCAGGGAATCCAGCAAAGCCGGCGAGATGGCGCACAGCCGGCTCGAATGGCTGAGCAGCTGGTGTAGCTGGCTGATGCGGCGCACGTACTCGCGGTGGATTTCGAGGCTCTGCATGCGCAACGCCCACTCGGTGATGGCGGCCGTGACATTGGGATTGCCGTCGCGATCGCCGCCGATCCAGGAGCCGAAGCGCAGAAAACTGGGCACCTGGACCCGTTCTTCACCGTAGAACATGCGCACGGCCCGCTCGGCGAAGCGGTAGCACAGGGGTACTGCCTGAAAGAGGCTCTCCCGGAAGAAAAAGAGCCCGTTCTCCACCTCGTCCTTGACCTGCGGTCGACGGGCGCGGACTTCGTCGGTCTTCCACAGGATCTGGATCTGGGTGCGCAGGCGCGCCTTGACCCGCTCGCGCTCCTCCTCGCCCAGGCGCGGATCGTCCAGCTCCTTGCTGGTGACGAAGATGCGCCGCAGGGCCTGCAGCACGGTGCGCCGCTTGGACTCGGTCGGATGCGCGGTGAACACCGGAATGTAGGCCAGCCGGTTCAGCAGCTTCTGCATGTCCTCGGCGCCGACGCCGTCGGCGTGCAGGTCGCGGATGGTCGCTTCGAAGGAGGCGCGCCAGGGGTGGCCGCCCTCGCGGAACTGTCGGCGGCGCGACCGGTGCTCGAACTCCTCCTCGGCGATATTCGCCAGGCTGAAATAGATGTTGAAGGCCCGCACCACGTGGACCAGGGTCTCCGGATCCAGCTGGTTGATCAGGGCCGCCAGTTCCTCCCGCAGGGCCGGATCCGCCTGACGATGCAGGGCGAGGTAGCCGGTGCGCAACCGTTCCACGGCCTCGAACACCGTGCCGCCGGCCTGGCTCTTCAAGACATCGCCCAGCAGGGAGCCCAGCAGCTTTACCCGGGCGCGCAACTCTTTATCGGTCAAAACATCCGCCAACTCGTCGTTCCTCTGCAAATGAACCGGACAAAATTCGCATATTCTAACTAAAAAATTGGCTTTTGTCCGGCGCGATTTTGCGCCGCCGAAGGCTTTACATCACCGGCGTCCCTAGCTATGATGCGCGCCTTATGCTAAAGGCCGATGCCAAATTGCTGGATTTGCGCCGCATCAGCAGCCAGGGCGACGAGATGGCGGGGGAAGTGGAAACCGCTGCCATGGGCCGGCTCCGGGAACTGTTGATCAGCTTGTCGCCCACGGTCCAGGTCAAGCTGCGCTGGCAGCCCGAGCGCGGCATCGTCCGGGTGGACGGTGAGATCCGGGCGACGGCGGAAATCGAGTGCCAGCGCTGCCTCGGGCCCATGCCCTTGGCGCTGGTGGCGCAGGTGCATGCGGGCATGGCGCAGAGCGAGGCCCTGATCACCCGTGTGGACCCGACCCTGGACCCGGTGCTGGTGGAAGATGAACGCCTGAATCTGCCGGCGTGGGTCGAGGACGAGCTGTTGCTGTCCCTGCCCATGATTCCCATGTGCCAGGCATGGCAGGGCGGGGTTTGCCCCGTGTCGGGCATCGAGCCCGGCGCCTAGCTTTGTAGAGAAAATCGACTTCATTGATAACAGGTGTTGCTTAGACACCGCTGGAGAGTACCATGGCCGTTCCACAGAGTAAGACTTCCCCGTCCCGCCGCGGCATGCGTCGTGCCCACGACCACCTGGAGAGCAAGAGCCTGTCCGTGTGCGCCAACTGCGGTGCCACCAAGCGTCCCCACCACATTTGCCCCCAGTGCGGCCACTACAAGGGCCGGGCTGTCCTGGACAAGAGCGGCGCGGAATAAGTCGCGGTGTGGTTCGCTGAGTCGCATCTGGCTGACTCAGGTCGCGGCTGATGAAGATTGCCATTGATGCCATGGGGGGGGACTACGGCCCCCCCGTCGTCGTGCCCGCGGCGCTGAGCGTCTTGGCCGAAGATCCCGACGTAGAGATCCTGCTGGTCGGTCAGGAAGAGCCGATCGGCAGGGAGTTGTCCCGCTGTCAGGCAGCATCCCATCCCCGCCTGCAGGTTTGCCATGCCCCCGAAGTGGTCGCCATGGACGAGGCGCCTTCCCAGGCGTTGCGCAACAAGCGCCACTCCTCCATGCGCGTGGGCATCGACCTGGTCAAGAGCGGCACGGCCCAGGCCGTGGTCAGCGCCGGCAACACGGGCGCGCTCATGGCCATCGGCAAGGTGGTGCTGCGCACCATTCCCGGCATCGCCCGGCCGGCCATCGCCACCACCATCCCG
This sequence comes from Thermithiobacillus tepidarius DSM 3134, assembly GCF_000423825.1. NCBI lineage: Bacteria > Pseudomonadati > Pseudomonadota > Acidithiobacillia > Acidithiobacillales > Thermithiobacillaceae > Thermithiobacillus > Thermithiobacillus tepidarius. Next base: position 68,022 of record NZ_AUIS01000009.1, on the reverse strand, counting down.
ACCCGACGCGGCAAGACGCTGATGCTGGATCTGGGCGCCAACGTGGACTGCGATGCCGCGCATCTCTTCCAGTTCGCCATCATGGGCGAGGTGATGAGCCGCTTGGTCCTGCACGTGGAGCGGCCGAGCATCGGCCTGCTCAATATCGGCGAGGAGGAGATCAAGGGCAACGAGGTGGTGAAGGGGGCCGGCCAGCTGTTGCGCAACAGCAGCCTCAACTACTATGGCAACGTGGAAGGCTCGGACATTTACCGGGGCACCACCGACGTGGTGGTCTGCGACGGCTTCGTCGGCAACGTGGCCCTCAAGGTGTCCGAAGGCCTGGCGCAGATGATCAGCGCCGAGCTGAAGGAGGCCTATGCCGCCTCCTGGTACGGCCGGCTCGCCGCCCTGCTCAGCCTGCCGGTGCTGCGCCGCTTCCGCGACCGCCTGGACCACCGCCGCTACAATGGCGCCACCCTGATCGGCCTCAACGGCATCGTCATCAAAAGCCACGGCAATGCCGATGCCTTTGCTTTCGCCCAGGCCATCCGCGTGGCGGCGTCCGAGGTCAAGCACCAGTTGATCGCCAACATCGCCGAAGAAGTGCAGACCCTCCTTTCCGAGCAACAAGAAAGCACGGCATGACCCCAGACCAGAAAACATACAGCCGCATCATCGGCACCGGCGGCTATCTGCCCGAGCGGATCCTGAGCAACGCGGACCTGGAGCGGATGGTGGACACCTCCGACGAGTGGATCCTGACCCGCACCGGCATCCGCGAGCGCCGCATCGCCGCCGACTACGAAAGCACCTGCGACCTGGCGGAACGGGCCGCGCGCGAGGCCCTGGCGCGGGCCGGCGTGGCGCCCGAGACGCTGGATCTCATCATCGTGGCCACCACCACCCCGGATCTGGTTTTTCCCAGCACCGCCTGCCTGTTGCAGGCGCGTCTGGGCAACCGCAGCGCCCCGGCGTTCGACATCCAGGCAGTGTGCACCGGCTTCGTCTATGCCCTGGACGTGGCGGACAAGTATCTGCGCACCGGCGCGGCCAAGCGCGCCCTGGTGGTCGGGGCCGAGACCATGTCGCGCATTCTCGACTGGAGCGACCGCGGCACCTGCGTGCTCTTCGGCGACGGTGCCGGCGCGGTCGTGCTGGAGGCGGGGGAGGAGCCCGGCATCCTGTCCACCCACATCCATGCCGACGGCACCTACAGCGATCTGCTGATGGTGCCGGCCGGGGTGTCCCGCAACACGGAGCAGTGGCAGTCCGGCGGCGCCTGCCTCACCATGCAGGGCAATTCCGTATTCCGCATGGCCGTAAAGACGCTCGGCGAGATCGTGGACGAGACCCTGGCGGCCAACGCCATGCGCCGCGAGGACGTGGATTGGCTGGTGCCGCATCAGGCCAACATCCGCATCATCCAGGCCACGGCCGACAAGCTGGGCATGCCCATGGAACGCGTGGTGGTCACTGTGGACCGGCACGGCAACACCTCCGGCGCCAGCATTCCCTTGGCCTTGCACGAGGCCGTCAAGGACGGGCGGATCCAGGTGGGAGAAACGGTGCTGATGGAGGCTTTCGGCGGCGGTTTCACCTGGGGATCAGTCTTGCTTAAGTGGTCGTAATCGGCTACAAAGCGTGTCAGCGCAGTCACGCGGATCGGCTCAAGACAGCAGATTCCCATAACGAATAACATTCAAGGAGCGATCAACCTTGCTTGGTTCAACCGCTTTTGTCTTTCCGGGCCAGGGCTCCCAGTCGGTCGGCATGCTGGCCGCCCTGGCCCAAGCCTTTCCTTCCGTGCAGGAGACCTTCGCCGAGGCGTCGGACATCCTGTCCGTGGATCTCTGGCAGCTGGCCCAGGAAGGTCCCGCCGAGCTCCTGAACCAGACCGTCAATACCCAGCCTGCCATGCTGGCGGCCGGCGTGGCCATTTACCGGGTCTGGATCGAGGAAAGCGGCGCCGCGCCGGATTTCATGGCGGGCCATTCCCTGGGCGAATACACGGCGCTCGTCTGTGCCGAGAGCCTGGCGTTCCGCGATGCCGTCGCCCTGGTGGCGGATCGTGCCCGCTTCATGCAGGAGGCCGTGCCCGAGGGTACCGGCGGCATGGTCGCCGTGCTCGGCATGCAGGATGAGGATGTCATCAATCTGTGCCAGCAGCAGGCCCAGGGCGAGGTGCTGGAACCGGCCAACTTCAACTCCCCCGGCCAGCTGGTCGTGTCGGGCCATCTCAGTGCCGTGCAGCGCCTGGCCCAGGCGGCCACGGAGGCGGGCGCCAAGAAGGTGGTAGTCCTGCCCGTCAGCATACCGAGCCATTGCTCGCTGATGCGGCCGGCGGCGGAGCGTTTGGCTGCCCGCCTGGAGCAGATCGAGATTCAGACTCCCAAGATGCCCGTGGTCAACAACGTCGACGTCAAGACGCCGACCCAGTCCGAGCAGATCAAGGATGCGCTGGTGCGCCAGCTCTACTCCCCGGTGCGCTGGACCGACACCGTCCGCTTCCTGGCCCGCCAGGGCATGTCGGCCGTGGTGGAAATGGGGCCCGGGCGCGTCTTGACCGGCCTGAGCAAGCGCATCGACCGCACCCTGGTGGCCATGTCCATCGACGACCCGGCCTCTTTGGATGCGGCCATGGACAAGGTCTGAAGTACCCGGAGCAAGGAAACCGCCATGAGCAATGTTTTCAGTCTGGAAGGCCAAGTCGCGCTGGTTACCGGCGCCAGCCGCGGCATCGGCCGCGCCATCGCGCTGCGCCTCGGGCAATTGGGCGCGCGGGTGGCGGCCACCGCCACTTCCGCCGCCGGCGTCGAGCAGATCCAGGCGGCCTTCAAGGACGCCGGCATCGACGGCCAGGGTCTGGTCCTGGACGTGACCCAGCCCGATGCCATCGCCGCGGCGCTGCAGCAGGTCGCCGGCGCCTACGGCAGCCCGGCCATCCTGGTCAACAACGCCGGCATCACCCGCGACCAGCTCCTGATGCGCATGAGCGAGGAGGAGTGGGACGCGGTCCTGCAGACCAACCTCAACGCCGTGTTCCGCATGAGCAAGGCGGTGCTGCGCGACATGATGAAGGCGCGCTACGGCCGCATCATTACCATCACCTCGGTGGTCGGCGCCATGGGCAATGCGGGCCAGTGCAACTATGCCGCCTCCAAGGCCGGGGCCGCCGGCTTCAGCCGAGCCCTGGCCCGCGAGGTGGGCAGCCGCAACATCACCGTCAACTGCGTGGCGCCGGGCTTCATCGACACGGACATGACCCGGGCGCTGAGCGAGACCCAGCGCGCTGCGCTGCTGGGGCAGATCCCGCTGGGACGCCTGGGCGACGTGGACGACGTGGCCAATGCGGTCGCTTTCCTGGCATCGCCGGCCGCCGCCTACATCACCGGCGAGACCCTGCACGTGAACGGCGGCATGTACATGGGCTGAGCGCCCGCGCCATCTTTTATTTTTCACAGAGATATGTTCCAATGCGCGCCAACGCATGGATTAATCGCGTAACCTATACCAACCAAGGAGGCTAACCTCACATGAGCAGCATCGAAGAACGCGTGAAGAAGGTTGTTGTGGAACAGTTGGGCGTCAACGAGGACGAAGTGACCAACGAGGCCTCTTTCGTGGATGATCTGGGCGCCGACTCCCTGGATACCGTGGAGTTGGTGATGGCTCTGGAAGAGGAATTCGACTGCGAAATTCCCGACGAAGAGGCGGAGAAGATCACCACTGTCCAGCAGGCTATCGACTACATCCAGGCGAACCTGCCCAAGTAATCACGCCCCCCGGCAAGCCGGCGCGTATCGGCCGCAGGGTCCGTGCGCGCTACGCTTGTTGCATGCGTTCCCCATTTCAGCAAGATGGCTAACACTTCATACAGGAGCATCCTTTGAAGCGGCGCGTCGTTGTCACGGGTCTGGGACTGGTTACGCCGGTGGGCGTGGGGGTCCCGCAGACCTGGAGCAATCTGGTCGAGGGCGTCAGCGGCATTGGCCGCGTCACCCGTTTTGATCCCAGTGCCTACGCCTCCCAGATCGCCGGCGAGGTGAAGGATTTCGATATCACCCGGTACATCAGCGCCAAGGACGCCCGCAAAATGGATCTTTTCATCCATTACGGGCTGGCGGCCGCCGTGGAGGCCATCGAGGACGCCGGGCTGAAGGTCACGCCCGAGATCGCCGAGCGGGTCGGGGTGTCCATCGGTTCGGGCATCGGCGGCCTGCCAGGCATCGAGGGCGGCTACGAGGATTACCTGCGCGGCGGCCCCCGCAAGATTTCCCCCTTCTTCATTCCGAGCTGCATCGTCAACATGGTCAGCGGCCATGTGTCGATCATGTACGGCGCCAAGGGCCCCAATCTGGCCATGGCGACGGCGTGCAGCACCGGTGCCCATTCCATCGGCGATGCGGCGCGGCTCATCGAATACGGCGACGCCGACGTGATGATCGCCGGCGGTGCCGAAGCTGCCATCAGCGCCCTGGGTCTGGGCGGCTTTTCCGCGGCCCGGGCCCTGTCCACCCGCAATGACGAGCCGGCCCGCGCCAGCCGTCCATGGGACAAGGACCGCGATGGTTTCGTGCTCGGCGAGGGGGCCGGCATCGTGGTGCTCGAGGAACGGGAGTTCGCGCTGGCGCGCGGCGCGCGCATTTATGCGGAGCTGGCCGGCTTCGGCATGAGTGGCGATGCTTACCACATGACCCAGCCCGCGCCGAGCGGCGAGGGCGCCGCCCGTTGCATGCGCGCCGCCCTGCGCAATGCCGGCATCCGGCCGGAAGAGGTCGATTACATCAACGCCCACGGCACCTCCACGCCCTTGGGCGACGTCCAGGAGACCGAGGCGATGAAGGCCGTGTTCGGGGAGCATGCCTACAAGCTGGCGGTCAGCTCCACCAAGTCCATGATTGGCCACCTGCTGGGCGCGGCCGGCGGCGTGGAGGCCGTGTTCACGGTCCTGTCGCTGCATCATGGGGTCATTCCGCCCACCATCAACCTGGACAGCCCGGACGAGGGCTGTGATCTGGACTACGTGCCCAACGTCGCCCGCCAGCGCTCCCTGCGCGTCGCCCTCAGCAACTCCTTCGGCTTCGGCGGCACCAACGGCACGCTGGTCTTCCGCAAAGACTAGCTCCATGCACCGGGGCAGGGGGGAGTGGCTGATGCGGCCGCTCTCCCACACGCGCATCGACCTGGCGTCCCTGCATGGCCGCCATCCGCAGCGCTATCCCGCCTGTCTGGAAAGCGTCGCCCACAACGCGCGCACCGGCCGCTACAGCATTCTCTTCGCTTTCCCGGAAGCGGCCCTCTGGCTGGATCGGCAGGGGCGCAGCTGGCGCGGCGATGCGCTGCTGCCGGACACGGCCCGCTTCCTGGACGAGCTGGACCGCCAACTGCTCGCCCCGGCGCCAGCCGAGCCCTGTCCGCTGCCTTTCTGCGGCGGTCACTTCGTCTATCTCGGCTACGAATTCCTGCAGCAGATCGAAGACATCCGCATTCCGCCGGCGGACGGCGCACTGCCGGTCGCCTTCGCCCTGCCGGTGCGCGGCGCCATCGTGCTCGATCACGTGGCCGGGCAGGGCCATTTGGTGGCCAGCGGCCCGGACGCCGCCGCGCTGCTCGAGCAGATGGCCGCGGACCTAGCGGCGCTGGAGCGGATGCCTGGCTACGCGCCCGTCCGCCTGCTCGAACTCCAGGAGGACCCGGAGGCCTGGTTTTTGGACGGTGTGCAGCGCATCCAGGAGTACATCCGCGCCGGCGACGTCTTTCAGGTGAACCTGTCGCGCGCCTGGCAGGCGCGGGTGGCGGGCGAGCGCGCGCCGCTGGCATTGTACCAGCAGCTGCGCCTGCACAATCCGGCGCCTTTTGCCGGCTTCTTTCAGTGGCGGGACAGTTACGTGCTCAGTTCCTCACCCGAGCGGCTGCTGCAGCGCGACGGCGGGCTGCTGCAGAGTCGGCCCATCGCCGGCACCCGCCCGCGGCATCCGCATCAGGATGCGGCCACGACGCGGGAGCTGCTGGCGCATCCCAAGGAACGGGCCGAGCACATCATGCTCATCGATCTGATCCGCAACGACCTGGGCCGGGTATGCCGCCCGGGCAGCATCGCCGTGGATGAGCTCATGGTCATCGAAAGCTACCGTCACGTCCATCACATCGTTTCCAACGTGTGCGGCGCGCCGCGCGCCGAGGCGACGCCCGGACAGATGCTGGCGGCCCTCTTTCCCGGCGGCACCATCACCGGCTGCCCCAAGGTGCGCTGCATGGAGATCATCGGCGAGTTGGAGCGGGTGGGACGCGGTCCTTATACCGGCAGCATGGGCTACGTCAGCGTCGACGGCAAAATGGATTTCAACATCCTGATTCGCAGCATGCAGTATCATCAGGACACCCTGCGCTTGCGCGCCGGGGCCGGCATCGTGGCGGATTCGGTGCCGGCGCGCGAGCTGGAGGAGACGCGTGCCAAGGCAGCGGGTCTGCTGCGCGCACTGGGTGCTGGGCATGACCGTTCTGCTTGACGGCGTGCGGCTGGAGGAGGCCGCGGCACGGGTCTCCCTCTTCGACCGCGGCTTCCAGTACGGGGACGGGCTCTTCGAGACCCTTGCCGTGGTCGCCGGCCGCCCCTTGTTCTGGGAGGCCCATTTCGCGCGCCTGCAACGCTCCGCCCGGCTGCTCGGCTTGCCCATGGCGGCGGAGGCCCTGTGGCGGCAAGAGGCGGAGGCGGCCATCGATCCCGCCGTGCCGCGCCAGGTGCTCAAGCTGATGCTGAGCCGCGGCGTGGGCAGCCGCGGCTATGGACCGAGCGGCCAGGAAACGGCGACCCGGGTCGTTTACACCAGTCCCTGGCCCGGCTATCTGGAGAGTCATTGGCGCCGCGGCATCGTCGCGCGCCACTGCCGCACGCCGCTCCTGGGCGGGGCGGCCTTCGCCACGCTGAAGACCCTGAACCGCCTCAACCAGGTGCTTGCGCGCCAGGAGCTGACGGGCAGCGGGGCCGATGAAGGCCTGATGACGGACACCGGCGGCCATCTGCGCGAGGGCACCTTCACCAATCTCTTTTGGGTGCGGGCCGGGCAGGTGGAAACACCGCGCTTGGATTTCGCCGGGATTCCCGGCATTATGCGGGGCGAGATCATTGCCTGGCTGCGGCAGCGCGGCCAGCGAGTCGTGGAGGTGGATGCCACCGCCGCCGTCCTCGACGAAGCCTCGGAGTGTTTCGTATCCAACAGCCTGATCGGCATCTGGCCGGTGCGGGCCGTGGGAGACAAGGCTTGGCCCGATGCGCCGGGCCCGGTGAGCCGCCATCTGCTTGCTTGGTTGGAGACGCTGTCACTTGCCTAGAAAGTCCGCCTTTCGCCATTTCCTGAACAGCGTGCGGCTCATGCTGCTGGCTGCGCTGCTCGTCGTCGTGGCCGGACTGATCACCTTGGGGATGCAGTACCGCGATTTCCTGCGCACGCCGGTGGCCATGCCCGCCGACGGCGTGGTGGTCACCATCCCGAGCGGCATGCCGGCCCAGCGGGTGGCGAGGGAACTGGCCCGGGCCGGGGTGATCAAGGACTGGCGCCTTTTCTACCTGCATTTGCGTCTGAGCGGCAAGACCCGCCAGATCAAGACCGGCGATTATCTCTTCGTCCGCCAGCTGACGCCCGCCGAGGTGCTGCAAAAGCTGGTGCGCGGCGAGGTGCTGCCCCGCCAGTTCACCATCCTGCCCGGTTGGCGGGTGCGCGACGTGATCCAGGCGCTGCAAGGCTATGGCCACATGCTGGACCTGAGCGGCCTGCCGCCGCCGAACCAGGCCCAGGACCTGTTGGCGCGCATGCAGGCGTCCAATGAATTCGCCGAGGGCTGGCTGTATCCGGATACCTACCGCTTCGAGCGCGGAACCAATGCCCTGGCCCTGCTGGGACGGGCCTATGCCAAGATGCGACAGGTGCTGGACGAGGAGTGGAGCGGGCGGGCGCCCGATCTGCCCCTGGCTTCCCCTTATGAGGCGCTGATCCTCGCCTCCATCATCGAGAAGGAAACCGGACGCGCGGATGAGAGGCCGCTGGTGGCCGCGGTCTTCATCAACCGGCTGCGCCTGGGCATGCGCCTGCAGACCGATCCCACGGTGATCTACGGCATGGGCGAGGCATACAAGGGCAACATCCGCACCCAGGATCTGCGTCAGCCCACGCCGTACAACACCTATACCATCACCGGACTGCCGCCGACGCCCATCGCCCTGCCCAGCCGGGCTTCCATTCACGCCGCCCTGCATCCGGCGGACAGCGACGCCTTGTTTTTCGTGGCCAACGGGCAGGGCGGCCACGTCTTTACCAGCACCTACGCCGAACACGAGGCGGCGGTGCAGCGCTATCTGCTTGGGCGCAAGCCATGAGCCGCGGCGGGCGGGGTTGCTTCATCACTCTCGAAGGCATAGAGGGCGCGGGCAAGAGCACGCAGCAGACCTATCTGGCCGATTACCTGCGCGCGCGCGGTCGGGAGGTGGTGGTGACCCGCGAGCCCGGCGGTACCGCCCTGGGCGAACGGGTGCGTGCCATCTTCCTGGATCCGGCCCTGCCGGACACCGGGGCCGACAGCGAGCTGCTGCTCATCTACGCCGCCCGCGCCCAGCACCTGCATGAGCTGATCCTGCCCAGTCTCGCCCGCGGCGCGGTGGTGCTCTGCGATCGCTTCGAGGACTCCACCTATGCTTACCAGGGCGGCGGCCGCGGGGTGCCCGCGGCGCGCATCGAGGTGCTGTCGAACTGGCTGCTGCAGGGTCTGCAGCCGGACCTGACTCTGTGGCTGGACGTGGAGCCCGAGCTGGGTCTGGCACGGGCATGCAGGCGCTCGACACAGGACCGCCTGGAGCAGGAGACCGTGGCGTTCTTCACGCGGGCCCGCGCCGTATTCGCCGCGCGGGCGGCGGCTTCGCCGGCGCGCATCGTGCGCATCGATGCCGACGCGGACCGGGAGCAGGTGAGCCGGCAGCTGCTCGCCGCCGTCCAGGAGCGCCTGCGGCTGTGAGCGGCAGCCCGAAGCAGGACCTGCGCCGCCATCCGGGCCTGGCTCGGGCCGTGGCGCACGTGGAGCAGGCGCTGTCCCAATCGCGCCTGGCCCAGGCGCTCCTGCTCGGCGGCGGCCAGGGACTGGGCAAAGGGGTCTTTGCCCGCGCACTCGTCGCTCATCTGCTCTGCGAACAGACATCGGCAGACACGCTGGACGCCTGCGGACAGTGCCGCTCCTGCCATCTGCTGGCTGTCGACAGCCACCCCGATTTCCTCCATCTCGTGCCCGAGGGCGAAGGCAAGCAGATCCCGGTGCAGGCGGTGCGCGAGGCCAGCGCCTTCCTGCAGCTGACGCCGCAGATCGCCAGCCGGCGCGTGCTGCTCGTGGAGCCGGCCGAAGCCATGCATCACCACGCCGCCAATGCCTTCCTGAAGACCCTGGAGGAGCCGGGCATGCATGCCCAGATCCTCCTGCTCAGCCACGAGCCCAACCGGCTGCTGCCCACCATCCGCAGCCGCTGCCAGCAGCTCGCCTTCGTGCCGGCGGAGACTGCCGCGCTGGAGCGCTGGCTGCAGGAGGCGGCCGGCGTCCCGCCCGCCGACGCGGCGGCGCTGGCGCGCTTCTGCTTCGGCCGCCCGCAAAAGGCGCTGACCTGGTGGCGGCAGGGCACCCTGGAGCAGCGCCGTGCCTGGCTGCAGCGTTTTCTGGCGCTCCCGGGCGAAGAGGCGGCCGCGAGCCTGAAGACGGCGGCCGAGTGGGCCAAGCAGGGGGAGGCGGCGGAGCTGCTGCCGGTGCTGCATACGGTCTTCGCCGATCTGCTGCGTTTGCGGCTGCTGCGGGATGCGCCTATTATTAACAGCGATTGCCGGGCGGCGCTGGAGGCGCTGGCGAGGCGCGTGCAGGTGCCTGCCCTGCTGGAGCTGGAAGGTGCGTGGCGCCAGGCCTACCTGGCCGAAGCGCAGAACCTGAATCTGACGCTGGTGCTGGAGGATCTGCTCCTGCGCTGGCAGGACCGGCGACTGTGGGCGCGGCCGGGCTGAGCGGCGTCTTGCGGCACAACGAAGAGGGTTAACGCATGGATCCGAAAAACCCCGCGGCGGCCAAATCCGCCGTCATTTCCGTCCAGTTCAAGGATGCCTTGAGCCTGTACGAGCATTTCATGCCGCAGATCAAGGGCGGCGGCATCTTCATCGAGACCAGCCGCCCCTATGCGCTGGGTGACGAGCTCTTCATTCTGCTCACCCTGCCGGATGACGGGCCGCGCGTGCCGGTGGCCGGCAAGGTGGTGTGGATCACGCCCGAGGGCAGCCGCGACGGTCGGCCGGCGGGTGTCGGCATCCAGTTCACCGGCGATCAGAGCAGCCTGACGGTCCGCATCCAGAACCTGCTCCTGACGGCGCCCACCGCCGATCGCCTCACCTGCACCTTTTAAGATTGCCCACGGCCCGGCCAGCGGCCGGGCCCCGTCTCACGCATCCAATGTCCATGATTCTCGCTGATTCACACTGTCACATCGATTTCGACGACTATGCCGAGGGCCGCGCGGGCGTCATCGCCGCGGCCCGCGCCGTCGGCGTGCGCTACCTGCTGGACGTCAGCGTGGACGTTGCGCACTGGGAGCGGGTGCTGCGGGTGGCCGCCGATGATCTGCACATCTACGCCTCCGTGGGCGTGCACCCGAACGAGGCCCACGATCCGGCCACCGAACCCGACGTGGAGCGGCTGGTGGCCATGGCGCAACGACCCAAGGTGGTGGCCATCGGCGAAACGGGGCTGGATTACTACCGCACGCCGGTCGAGGCGGCGGCGGGGCAGCAGCAGCGTTTCCGCACCCATATCCGCGCGGCACGGCGGATCGGCAAGCCGCTCATCATCCACACCCGCGCCGCGGCGGCGGACACCCTGGCCGTCATGGCCGAGGAGGAGGCCGGGCAGGCGGGCGGCGTCATGCACTGCTTCGCGGAGAGCTGGGCGGTGGCCGAGGCGGCCCTGGACATGGATTTTTACATCTCCTTCTCGGGCATCGTCACTTTCAAGAATGCTTTGGAGCTGCAGGAGGTGGCGCGGCGGGTGCCCTTGGAGCGCATGCTGATCGAGACCGATTCACCGTTCCTGGCGCCGGTGCCCTACCGGGGCAAGGTCAATCAGCCCGCCTACGTGCTGGAAGTGGCCCGCAAGATCGCCGAACTGCGCGGCATTGCCGTGGAAGAGGTGGCGGAACGGACCACGCAAAATTTCCTGGAACTGTTTAAAATCCCGACCCAGCAGGCAGACTGACGGGAAGAGGACATCGTGGACATCATCTTTTTGGGCACCGGATCGAGCATGGGCACGCCGGCCATCGGCTGCGACTGCCCGGTGTGCACCAGCACGGACCCGCGCAACCGCCGCAGCCGCGCCAGCATCCTGGTGCGCGCGGGCGGCCGGCACATCCTGATCGATCCCGGCCCGGACATGCGCAGCCAGATGCTGCGCGAGGACATCCGGCACCTGGATGCGGTCCTGCTGACCCACATGCACGCCGATCACGTCAACGGCATCGACGACCTGCGCAGCTTCAACTACCTGCAGCGGCAGGTCATCCCGTGCTACGGCGATCGCTACACCATGGCCAACGTGCAGGAACGCTTCTCCTACTGCTTCACCCCGCCGGATCCAAGCTGGAGCAAGCCCTCCCTGTCCGGCCACGTCCTCGACGGGCCCCTTGCCTGGGACGCACTGCGGGTCATCCCGGTCCCGGTCATGCACGGCAAGCTGCCCATTTTCGCCTATCGCCTCAACGATGTGGCCTATCTGACCGATCTCAAGACCCTGCCCGACAGCTCCCTGGACCTGCTGCGCGGCCTGGAGGTGCTGATCCTGGACTGCCTGCGCTACCGGGAGCACCCGACCCATCTGAACGTGGAAGAAGCGCTCGCGCTGGCCGAGCGCATCGGTGCCGAGCGGACCTACTTCACCCACATGACCCACGAAATCGACTACGACGACCTGAACTCCCGGCTGCCGTCCGGCGTGCAGCTGGCTTACGACGGCCTGCGCGTGCAGCTGTAGCTTACAGCCGGCATTTGGCAACGCTGTCGCGCGGCTGCCGACCTGCTTCTGTCTCCCTCCTGCTGACCCCGCAATCCTGCCCGCCCCTCCGCCATCGGACCTTGGTGGGATAGGGAAAGCATTCTGCTGACCGTATTGTGGCCTTGTCTTTTCCGCATAGTGAAAAACCGAGCGCCTTCAAGGTTCCATAACAACGCTAAAGCAGAATGCAAAGGGGGGATGTCAATGAAGGTCAACCTGTCGGTGACCCGGCACGAGCAGAGCTATCCCGAACACGTCCAGCTGATCTCCACCACCGACCTCAAGGGCTGCATCACCTACGCCAACCAGGACTTCATCGACGTCAGCGGCTTCAGCGCCGATGAGCTGCTGCACAAGAGCCACAATCTGGTCCGCCATCCGGACATGCCGCCCGAGGCGTTCGCCGATCTGTGGGATACCCTGAAGCGGGGACAATTCTGGCTGGGGGTACGCGCTCAGGCACAGGAGAGCGTCACGCACGCGGCCAAGGCCAGTGCCTCGCTGTGCAGGGTGTGGCCCGGATCAACGACATGAACGGCCACATCGCCGCCGCCGTGGAGGAACAATCCGCAGTCGCCGCAGAGGTCAGCCGCAACATCAGCAACATCAATGTGGTGGCGGAAAGCAACTTCAGTCGGGGGCAGTGCATGGCGGCGGCCAGCGACGGACTGCTGCGCATGGCGATGGAGCTGAACGCCGTGGTGCGGCGTTTCAAGGGCTGACTCGCGCGCTGGCCAGTCGGGATCCATGCGGCCGCGACGCCGGCTGCCGTGCCATCCCGACTTGCACTTGACGGGCCAGGCGGTTTATACAGAGCCCGACACGCCGAGATGCAAGCCGCCGATCGCCCGGATTTCACGCGCCATGACAAAAATAAAGCTGCACTGGCAGATTCTCATCGCCCTGGCCCTCGCCGTGGCCGTGGGTTCCTGGACGGGCCCGGATGCCACGCTGATGGGCGTGAGCGCCTACGCCATCTACGACTTCGTCGGCACGCTGTTCCTGAACGCGCTGAAGATGCTGGTGGTGCCGCTCATCGTCGCCTCGCTGATCACCGGCGTCGCCTCCATCGGCTCCGGTGCCTCCCTCGGCCGGCTGGGCGGCAAGACCCTGCTCTACTATCTGAGCACCACGCTGCTGGCGGTGCTGGTGGGGCTGGGTATGGCCAACCTGATTGCACCGGGCATCGTCGATGGCCAGCCGGCGCGGCAGCTGATCGGTCTGGACGCCGAAACGGCTTCGGTCGCCGAGGCGGTGCAGGGGCGGGGAAGCGCGGATCTGCTGGGGATCTTCCTGCGCATGGTGCCCACCAACGTGGTGGAGGCCGCGGCCCGGGGCGAGATGCTCGGGCTGATCTTTTTCAGTCTGCTCTTCGGCTACTTTCTCACTCAGGTGCAGGGCCGCGGCGGTGAAGTCCTGCTGGCATTCTGGCAGGGCGTGTTCGAGGTCATGATGCGGATGACCGACTGGGTGATGCGCTTCGCGCCCGTCGGCGTCTTCGCCCTGGTGGCCAAGGTCGCCGCCGGCACCGGGCTGGCCGCGCTGCAGCCTTTGCTGCTCTTTCTGCTGACCGTGCTGCTGGGGCTCGCCGTCCACTTTTTTCTGGTGCTGCCTTTGCTGCTGCGCCTGCTGGGCCGGGTCGATCCGTTGCGCCACTACCAGGCCATGGCGCCGGCCCTGTTGACCGCCTTTTCCACGGCGTCGTCCTCGGCGACCCTGCCGCTCACCATGGAGTGCCTGGAGAAGAACGCCGGCGTGTCCAACCGGGTGAGCAGCTTCGTCCTGCCGCTGGGCGCCACGGTGAACATGGACGGCACCGCGCTCTATGAGTGCGTGGCGGTGCTTTTCATCGCCCAGGCTTATGGTGTCGAGCTCAGCCTGGGCATGCAGTTCACCGTGGTGCTGCTGGCCCTGCTCACCTCCATCGGCGTGGCCGGCATCCCGGCGGCGAGCTTGGTCGCCATCGTCATCATCCTGGGCGCGGTGGGGCTGCCGGCCGAAGGCATCGGCCTCATCCTGGCGGTGGACCGCATCCTGGACATGTGCCGCACCGCCGTCAACGTCTTCAGCGACAGCTGCGGCGCGGTGATCATCGGCCGTTCGGAGGGGGAGACGGGAATTTTGACCGCCACGCGGCCCTCCTAGCAAGAGAGCTTTCATCGACAGGCAAGCTGGATGGATTCCTCAGAAGGAGAACAGCAAATGGATCTGCTCCGCATTCTGCTTTCAGTGCTCATCCCGCCGCTGGGCGTCTTTCTGCAGGTCGGCCTGGGCGGCCAGTTCTGGCTGAACGTCCTGCTGACCCTGCTCGGCTACATCCCGGGTCTGGTGCATGCCATCTGGATCATCGCCCGGCGCTAGGACTCGCGTGGCCGGCGGGATGGTTCGCGTTTGGGCGCTGTGCTGGCTTCTGTTCTTCGCCGTCGGCGCCCGCGCCCATCATGATCCCGGGCGGGAGCTGCTGGACAGCTTGGCGGCGCAGTGCGGGGCGGCCTTGTACGGTGCCCTCTACGCCCTGCCGGACACCCAGCCGGCCTTTCACGCCGTGGCCGGGCCGGGCGACTGGGGCACGCTGTTGCCGCCCGAGATCGCTCGCCGGCTCGGGCCGGCGGGCCAGGAGGCGCTGCTGGCGCGCGTGGCCGGGCAGATGCAGGAACCGAATGCGCAGCGAACTTTCCAGCGCATCCGCTTCTGGTGCGCCGCCTACGCCCAGCTCGACGCCATGAACGCCTATGCCGGCGTGGAGACCACAGCTGCGGCCCTCTACAGCACGGCGCTGACGCGCGGCGTCTTCGACCGGGTGCTGGGGGCGCGGAGCTGGGAGCGGTCGCCGGTCACGCCGCGCCAGGTCGGCGAAAGCCTGGCGGCGGCGGAACTGCCCGGCATCTACTACGCGGCGGCGAACCGGATCTCGACGCTGCCCGCCGCCCGGCAGGCCGCGTACTTTCGCGACCTGTACGCAGCGCTGCTGCGCCTGATGCCGGGCTAGCGGCCGTTTCCCGCGCGTCCGGCATGGCGCGGCGCCCGGGCGGGCCCTTCTGGGGATAACATGGCGCCGTGCGCGCGCCTATACTGCAAGTATCCCTCGACCCATTTGCAAGAAGACTACTGCACAGGAGCCATCCATGCGGGACTATCGCCACGTCTTGCTGGCCACGGATTTCTCCCCCCACAGCGAGGCCGCCGCCCAGCGTGCACTCGACCTGACCCGGCGCTACGGCGCGCATCTGAGCCTGATCCACGTCATCGAGGAGTTGACGGCGCAGCTGCGGGGCGCGGAGAGCAGCGCTTTTCTGACCAATCGTGCCCAGGAAGCGCTGACCCGCTTCGCCGAGCGCCTCGGCCTGCAGGAGGCCCGCATGCTGGTGGAGTGGGGGTCCCCCCGCACGGAGATCCTGCGCGTGGCTCAGGAGCAGCAGATGGATCTCATCGTGCTGGGCTCCCACGGCCAGCG
Organism: Thermithiobacillus tepidarius DSM 3134; assembly: GCF_000423825.1. NCBI lineage: Bacteria > Pseudomonadati > Pseudomonadota > Acidithiobacillia > Acidithiobacillales > Thermithiobacillaceae > Thermithiobacillus > Thermithiobacillus tepidarius. The sequence continues at coordinate 52,526 of NZ_AUIS01000009.1, read as the reverse complement.
CGGCCACGCCCTGCTGCTGGGCTCCACGGCCAATGCGGTGCTGCACAGCGCCCCCTGCGACGTGCTGGCGGTGCGCGCCGTGCCATGACGAGGGAGCAAAAGGGAAGGGCCGCCATGCGCGCATGGATCACGCTGCCGCTGCTGTGCCTGTTCTGCGGCGCTTGCGCGAGGACGCCGCCGCAAGCGTCCGAGGATCCCCAAAGCGTGGTCAGGGCCTGGCACGCCTGCGTCGTCGCGGAGACCCGGCGCTTCGCGCCGCGCGCGCAAAACATCGTGCAGCTGGCGATGACCGCGGACGACAATTGCCGCTACTATGAGGAGCGCCTGCAAGCGCTGATGACGCGCAAGCCGGGCTACTCGCGCCACTACGTGCAGGATTTCGTCGCCGGCTCCTCGCGCCAGGCCGCCGATCTGGCGCTGGACGCCGCCCGCTTCGAATTCGCGCATCGTTAGACGAAAACTCTTTCCCCAAGAAATCTGGACCGAGAAAACAGTATGCAATATCGCAAGCTTGGGAGCAGCGACCTGGCCGTTTCGGAAATCGGCCTGGGCACCATGACCTTCGGCGAGCAGAACAGCCTCGACGAGGCCCGCCGGCAGCTCGATCATGCCGTGGCCCAGGGGGTCAACTTCATCGATGCCGCGGAAATGTACCCGGTGCCGGGGCGCCCGGAGACCCAGGGGCGGACGGAGGAGTACGTGGGCGACTGGCTCAAGGGCCAACCGCGCGACCGCTTGATCATCGCCAGCAAGGTGACCGGTCCGGCGCGCGGCTTCGACTGGATCCGCGGCGGGCCGCGCGCGGTGGACCGGCGCAACATCGAGGAGGCCGTGCACGGCAGCCTGCGGCGCTTGGGCACCGACTATATCGACCTCTACCAGATCCACTGGCCGGACCGCTACGTGCCCATGTTCGGCCAGAGTGCTTATGATGCGGCCCTGGAGCGGCCCTGCACGCCGATCCAGGAGCAGCTCGAGACTATGGCGGATCTCATCCGGGCCGGCAAAATCCGCTATGTCGGCCTCAGCAATGAAACCCCGTGGGGCGTGTCCGCGTTCGTCAAGGTAGCCGAGCAGATGGACCTGCCGCGAGTGATCTCGATCCAGAACGCCTACAACCTGATCAACCGCAGCTTCGAGAGCGGCCTGGCGGAGACCTGCCGTCACGAGGGCCTGGGTCTCCTGGCCTACAGCCCGTTGGCCTTCGGGCTGCTGTCGGGCAAGTACCTGCGCGAGCCGCCCGCCAGCGCGCGCCTGACCTGCTTTCCCGAGTTCGGCGGCCGCTACCGCAAGCCCAACGTGGACGAAGCGGTGGCGGCCTACGCGGCGCTGGCGGAGCGGCTCGGCCTGGCTCCCGCCGCCCTGGCCCTGTCCTTTGTGCGCAGCCGCTGGTTCGTCAGCAGCACCATCATCGGCGCCACCTGCCTGGACCAGCTCGCCGCCAATCTGGACAGCGTTCGCGTCACCCTGGATGCGGAAACCCTGGCGGCCATCGACGCCATCCACGCCCGCTATCCCAATCCGGCGCCCTGACGGAACGGCCTGCCGCCGTGTCGAACTTCCGGCGGCGCGGCGCATCTTAGCTCCTGTAACGGTCTGTTCACGAATCGGCCTATCCGATGGAGGATTTATGATGCAGGACAGGATGCCGGGACATTATCTGCTGACCAAGGAAAAGCACGGCAGGTTCATCAATGCCCTGGAGGCGCTCGGCGACGCCGTGCGGCAGGAGGGGCCGGTCGACGAGAAGACCGCCCACCTGATCCAGTTGGCCGCGGCCGTGGCGATCCGTTCGGAAGGGGCCGTGCACAGCCACGTCCGCCGGGCCATGGCCAGCGGCGCCACTGCCGAGGAGATCGTCCACGCCATCATCCTGCTGACCAGCACCGTGGGCTTTCCCAACGTGTCCGCCGCCCTGAGCTGGGCGGAGGACGTCTTCCAGGGGCGCAGCACCGACGCCTGAAGCGGGCGCAGCCCGGCGGAGAGCGCCATGCAGCGGAGCGTGCGCGAAGTTTTCGAGGAGCATCTGCGCCGGTGCCAGTGCCAGTGCATTCCTGATCCGCCATGGGCGCATCGTGGTTCAAACCATCCACTATACGGGCGCCAGTCCAGGCTTGGCGGTTCTCGGCCCGTCTTCCGTCTGGCAGCTAGGACCTACGTCCCTTTGGCGCCGTTGCGCATGGCGTTATGGTAAGCATGGTACGTCGCAAATGGGGCGGGCAGTCAGTGCATGTTGCCCTGGCAGCTATCGCCCGGAGTAGCGGAGGCAGTCTGCAGTTCCCCTTCCATAACATCCTAAATACCCAGGAGGTAATATGCGTTCCAAGCTACTGGTTTTGGCGTTGACTCCGTTGTTTGCCATGGGGCTGGCCGCCTGCGACGTGAAGAAGACCCAGGAAGGCGAAGCGCCCAAGGTGGACGTGGATGTGAAAGAGGGCCAGATGCCCAAATACGATGTCGAGACGCCGGACGTGGACGTGAAGACCAAGGAGAAGGAGATCCAGGCGCCGGTGGTGGGCACCGAAAAGAAGACCGTGGAGGTGCCCGTGGTCGGCACGGAGGAGAAGACGGTCAAGGTGCCGGATGTGGACGTGAAGACGCCCGACGAAAAGCGCGCGGAAGGACAGCAGTAGGCCAGCGCGTCCTCACCGCTTGCAAGGGCGGTTGGCGGACGCTTCGCCAGCGCACCCGGAAAGCAAGAACGCCGCCCAGGAGGGCGGCGTTTTTGCTGCATGGCAGTATTTCAGTTTTCGCCGTAGCGGCAGTTTTCCTCGTGGTACTGCTTCTTGCCTTCGGCGATGTCGCCCTTGACGCGCGGGTCCTTGGGCCGATCGTGGCCGTTCATGAAGTAAGCCACGTCCCAGGCCTCCTGGTCGCTCAGGCTGCCGCCCTTGCCCAGAGGCATATTGACCTTGATGAAGGCGGCGGCGGTGTCGATGCGGTGCATGCCGGCACCCCAGTTGAAGGAATCCGGACCCCACAAGGGCGGGAAGGCCCACTGGCCGTCCTTGCCCTTGGTGCCTTCGCCGTTGGCGCCGTGGCAGACGGCGCAGTTGGCGGCATAGACCTTGGCGCCGCGTTCGGCGCTGGGCGCCTGCGCCGGCTTCTGCATCTTGATGTAACCTGCACCGGCCATCTTTTCACCGACCGGCGCACCCTTGGATAGGTAAGCCATGTAAGTAACCAGGGCGGTCATCACGTCGCTGTCAGCAGCCGGCGGCGTGCCGTTCATGCTGAAGCGGAAGCAGCCTTGCAGCCGCTCGGCGAGCGTGTTGACTTTGTTGTTCTTGGCGCGGTAGGCGGGGTAGTGCACGTAGGCGGCCCACATGGGCGCGGAATTGGCCTTGCGCCCACCGTCCAGGTGGCAGTTGACGCAGTTCAGGTTGTTGCCGGCGTACGGCTTGGCCAGCTTGCCGGTGTTGTAAAAAATCGCTTCCCCCTTGCGCACCATCTCGCCGTAAGCATCATTGGGCAGATCGTCCAGGGAGGGCGAGACGAAATACTGCACCTTGGCCGAAGCGGATTGCGCCTTCTTGCTCTGGGCGGCGTTGACCTGGGCGGGCTTGCCCGTAGCCTTCGTTTCGGCCGCAGCGGGCTGGGCGCCGAGCAGCAAACCGGCCGTCCCCAAGACCGCCAGTACACGGAACAGATGTTGGTTCTTCATGTAAAGCTCCTAAAACTGGTAAAAAACACGCACGCCGGCGGGCTTATTTGGCCGCCGTCTTGTCCTGGCCTGCATCCACTGCCGGCAAGCTGGCGAAGTAGGCGGCAACCGCCTCGATTTCCTTCGCGCTCAACTTGCCGGAGACGGATTTCATCAGGCCGACGGGATCGTTGCGGCGCGTGCCGGCCTTCCAGGCCTGGATCTGGTTGCTGATGTAGCTGGCGTGCTGGCCGGCGATGCCCGGGAACTGACCGACACCGGTGCCGTCGGCGCCGTGGCACTGGATGCAGGCGGGGACATCCTTGCTCCAGTTGCCGTGCTTGGCCAGGCGCTCACCCGCTTTCAGCAGGTCGGCGGCGACCGGGGCGGGTGCTTGGAAGGGGGCTTTCTGGGCGGCATAGTATTCCGCCACGTCCTTGATCTCCGCATCGCTCATGGCGGCGGCAATGGGCTTCATCATGGGGTTGTCGCGGCTGCCATCCTTGAAGCTCTTGAGCTGCTGCGCCAGGTATTCGGCGCTCAAGCCGGACAGACGCGGGAATCCGGCGGCGGCCATGCCGGCGCCGTCGGCCTGATGGCAGGACATGCAGGCGGTGGCGCCCTTGCCGTTGCCCTGCATCACGATGTTGCGGCCGTTCTCGTTGTCCGCATACACCGATCCCGCAGCCAGCAGACCCATCAACAATGCGGTGCTTTTGATCTTGCGCATACCCACTTCCTTTACAGTGTCAGGATACTGTTACCGTTTGCACGGTTTAGCTTTGATTGTATTGAGAAAAGTTTGGCAAACGGCGGCCTGGAGACAGGCGCCGTCGAGAATGCAGCTTGGGGCGGGGAGTATGCACAGAATGTAACAATATTACAATATTGCGATGTGCAAAACCGCGGTTGCCGGCTGACGGACGTTGTGGTGATTTGTTTTTTTTTGCCTTGCCCGGTGCCACGCCCTGCCTGCCGGCTTTCACCGGCAACCTGGGCAGAGCCGGTGCAGCATGGCTGCTTTCTCAAGCGCTCAATCTTCGCCGATGCTCGAGATGTCGAGTATCGGGAAATCCTGATTTTTTTGTAAGGGAAACCTTACAAGCGGGGGACAGCGGGGCCGGTCCGGGCACTCATCCTGCCTGTCAGGACGAGCAGCTTACCTGGATGTGCTGTGCCCAGTCCGGGGGCGGGGCGGCGTAGGCCTGCATGTCCGGCTGCTCGTCGTAGGGGCGGCGCAACAATGCCAGCAGGCGATCGATCTCAGAGTAATCGCGCGCCTCCACTGCGCGGTCGATGGCGATCTGGGCCAGGTAATTGCGCAGCACGTACTTGGGGTTGACGCGCGCCATGCGCGCCTTGCGCTCACCATCCGGGCTGCCGTCGGCCAGCAGGCGGGTGCGGTAGCGCGCCGCCCAGGCGTCGAAGGCGACGCGGTCGATGAAGAGATCGCGCAGGGGCGCGTTGGCCGCGGCCGTTTCGGTGCTGAAGCCGCCCAAGGCGCGGAAAAAGCCGGTGTAATCCACTTGGCTGGCGTGCAGGAGCTGCAGCAGGTCGGTCACCAGCGGGATGTCCTCGCGGGTGTGATCGCGCAAGCCGAGCTTGGCGCACATGAGCTCCACATAGTGCGTCGCATAAGCCGGCCCGTAGCGGCCCAAGGCTTCCCGCGCCGCTTCCACCGGCACCAGCGGCGAGAGCGCCTGGGCCAGCGCGGTGAGGTTCCACAGGCCGATCTGCGGCTGGCGGTCGAAGGCATAGCGGCCGGCATGGTCGGAGTGGTTGCAGATGAAGCCCGGATCGTAGCGGTCCAGGAAGCCGAAGGGGCCGTAGTCCAGGGTGAGGCCGAGGATGGACATGTTGTCCGTGTTCATGACGCCGTGGGCAAAGCCCACCGCCTGCCACTGGGCCAGCAGCCGCGCCGTGCGCAGCACCACCTCCTGGAAGAAGCGGACGTATTTGTCATCTCTGTCGACCAGTTCAGGGTAGTGGCGCTCGATCACGTAGTCGGCCAATAGCTTCAGCTCCGCGTGCTGGTCGCGGTAGAAGAAGACTTCGAAGGAGCCGAAGCGCACGTGCGAGGGCGCCAGGCGCAGCAGCACGGCGCCGCGCTCCACGCTTTCCCGATAGACCTCCAGCTCGCTGCCGACGATGCACAGGGCGCGCGTGCTCGGGATGCCAAGCCCGTGCATGGCCTCGCTGCACAGGTACTCGCGGATGGTGGAACGCAGCACCGCGCGGCCGTCGCCGCCGCGGGAATAGGGCGTACGCCCGGCGCCCTTCAATTGCAGTTCCCAGCGCTCGCCGGCGCGGTTGCGCACTTCGCCCAACAGGATGGCGCGCCCGTCGCCGAGCTGCGGCACGTAATGGCCGAACTGATGGCCGGCATAGAGCGCGGCCAGCGGTTCGCTGCCGGGCAGCGGCCGGTTGCCGCTGAAATACTCCACGAACTCGGGCCGCTGCGCTTCGCGCGGATCGAGATCGAGCAGGGCAGCGGCGGTTTCGTTGTAGCTCAGCAGCTCGGGCGCGGGCACCGGCGTGGGCATGACCCGGCTGTAAAAAGGCTCCGGCAGGCGGGCGAAACTGTTGTCGAAATCCAGGTCTTCGAGTGGACGCATGGGTGCTCAAGGTTGCGGGCGCGAGCGGGTGCGCCGGGCGGATGAGAGGCAGGCTGAGTCAAAAATTATACGATTTCTGACGCCGCCCGTCTGCCTCCCCGGTCAAACCCGGTTTTCTGCCGCAAGCGTTCAGCGGCTCCGGCCGCCTCCGCGGCCGGGATGGGCACGGAAGGGCCGATGACCCGGCTCCCAGCCGCCGCGCCGGTAACCGCGCTCCGCTTCCAGCTGGTAGCGGTTCCAGTGCTCTTCACGGAAGCGGAGCAGGCTCGGCGGCAGCCGATCGGGACCCACATGGCTCCAGGGGCCGCTGTAGCCGGGGCCGGCGTACCACTGGCCGCGGTTGTAATGGTAGTAGTTGCCGCTCCGGAAGAAGATCCGGTAAGGCGAGCGGTAGGCCACGTAAGCGTTGGCTTCCGGCACCCACACCATGACGGGTGGGCCGGCATAGGCTACGGCCGGCGGCGGACCATAGGCCGGCGGCGGTGGGGGCGAGACCGCGCAGGCGGGCAAAAAACCGAGCCCGAACACGGGCGCAAGGATGAGGGTGCGACGCAAGAAAAGGATGTTCATGGCGGGCTCCTGCTTGGCTCCATGCTGTATCAACGAAGCAGGCAGCCTGGCAGATGACAGGTGCTGGGCACCGCCAAAGAAACGGCCGCCCGGAGGCGGCCGCAAGGATGGCGGGAGGAAGGAGGGCTAGCGCCCGAGGCCGAGCGCATCCAGGATGCCGAGCGGCGTCACCGTGTCCGGCGCCGCGCGGCTGGGATCGACGGTACCCGGATCGGTGGTGATCAATTGGCCGCCCATGAAGGGATCGTCGGTGCCGCTGGACAGGCTGTCGAAGCGGGCTTCGTGGATGCCGAGCGGATCCAGGGCGGTGCCCTCGCCGAACTTGCTGTTGTGATCGGCCAGAGCGGGCAGGGCGGTGCCCAGGGTCAGCAGGGCGCCAATAAGCAGGGCTCTCTTTTTCACAAGCTTCCTCTCTCGATGCTGTTGGTAACGCGTCCCGGCGGGAGCCGGGGCGGTGCGCGCTGCAGGCGCACGGGTAATGGGACAAGAACATCTTATTTAAGTTCCTGCTCGCCAGCTCAGGGCTCTAAGCCCTTCGGCTCGTCCCTGGATGCGCACCGGTGTTACAATATCCCCTCATTTACCGGACCAAGGACCCGAATCATGGCCACAGTAGAGCTGACCAAGGACAACTTCGAAGAGGTGATCACCGGCAACGACATGATAATCGTCGATTTCTGGGCCCCCTGGTGCGCCCCCTGCCGGTCCTTCGCCCCCACCTACGAGGCCGCTTCCGAGAAGTTTCCGGATGTGGTCTTCGCCAAGGTCAACACGGAAGAGGAGCAGGAACTGGCCGGCTACTTCCAGATCCGTTCCATTCCGACCCTGATGATCTTCCGGGAGAAGGTGATCCTGTTTTCCCAGCCCGGCGCCTTGCCGGCCTCGGCCCTGGAGCAGGTGATCACCCAGGCCAGGGAGCTCGACATGGCCCAGGTGCACAAGGACATCGCCGAGCAGCAGGCCCAGCAGGGTCAGCAGCCCAATCCCTAGGCGGCACGCGACATGATGGACGACTACAAGCCCGCCGTGGCCTTCTTTTTCGATGAGCTGGAAGCCAAGTATGGCGGTCAGTTCAACTTCGACGCCCTCAGCGACGAGGAGCTGCTGGAACTGGAGCGCCTGGGGCGCCACGCCATCGAGCAGGATGGGCAGGTCACGGCCACGGAAAAGCAGATGCTGGCGCCGCTGCTTACGCTGACGGCCAAGCAGCGGGAAAAACGCAAGCTCTGAAGCCCGCTTCCCTGTTGCCTTTCCTCGGGCCGCGGCGCGCGGCCCGTATCCTTCGTTTTGCCAGGAAGAATGGTCATGTCAAAGGATGCCCCGCAAGTCATCTATCTGAAGGATTACATGCCGCCGGCCTATCTGGTCGATACGGTGGATCTGCATTTCGAACTGGGCGAGGCGGTCAGCACGGTCAGATCGCGCCTGGGCCTGCGGTGCAACCCGGACGGCGGGGCGGGCGCGCCGCCGCTGGTGCTGGACGGCCAGGCGCTGGAGCTGGTATCGGTGGCCATGGACGGCCGGCAGCTCGCGCCGGACGCGTACGCGGTGGACAGCGAACGGCTCGTCATCGCCGCGCCGCCCGCCGCCTGCACCCTGGAAATCGTCACCCGCCTCAATCCGCAGGAAAACACCGCCCTGGAGGGCCTCTACAAATCCGGCGGCAACTTCTGCACCCAATGCGAGGCGCAGGGTTTTCGCCGCATCACTTATTTCCCCGATCGCCCGGACGTGATGGCCCGTTACAGCACTACCATCGTGGCGGAGCAGGCCCGCTATCCGGTGTTGCTGTCGAACGGCAACCTGGTGGAAAGCGGGGTGCTGGACGACGGCCGCCACTGGGCTCGCTGGCAGGACCCTTTTCCCAAGCCGTCCTATCTCTTCGCTCTCGTGGCCGGCGATCTGGTGCGCATCGAGGACAGCTTCACCACCCGCTCGGGCCGGCCGGTGGCCCTGCACCTCTATGTGCAACGGCAGAATGCCGACAAGTGCGAGCACGCCATGCGTTCCCTCAAGCAGGCCATGCAGTGGGACGAGGATGTCTACGGGCGTGAGTACGACCTGGACGTCTACATGATCGTCGCCGTGGACGACTTCAACATGGGCGCCATGGAGAACAAGGGCCTCAACATCTTCAACTCCAAGTACGTGCTGGCCCGGCCGGACACGGCCACCGACAGCGATTACGAGGGCATCGAGGCGGTCATCGGCCACGAGTATTTCCACAACTGGACCGGCAACCGCATCACCTGCCGCGACTGGTTCCAGTTGAGCCTCAAGGAGGGGCTCACCGTCTTCCGCGATCAGGAATTCTCGGCCGACATGGGTTCGCGCGCCGTCAAGCGCATCAACGACGTCAAGCGCCTGCGCAGCGCCCAGTTCCCCGAGGACGCCGGCCCCATGGCGCATCCGGTGCGGCCCGAGTCCTACATCGAGATCAGCAACTTCTACACCGCCACCGTCTACGAAAAGGGCGCCGAAGTCATCCGCATGATGCACACCCTGCTGGGCCCGGCCGGCTTCCGCCAGGGCATGGACCTCTATTTCGAGCGCCACGACGGCCAGGCGGTCACCACCGAGGACTTCGTCAAGTGCATGGAAGATGCCAACGGTGCCGATCTCGGTCAGTTTCGCCTGTGGTACAGCCAGGCGGGCACGCCGGTGCTGGAGGTGGCGGGCAGCCATGACGCCGCGGAGCGCGCCTACACTCTGCGCGTGCGGCAGTCCTGCCCGCCCACGCCCGGGCAGCCGGAGAAGGCGCCCATGCACATTCCGCTGGCTCTGGGCCTGCTGGACGCCGACGGCCGCGAAATCCCGCTGCAACTGGCGGGAGAGGCGGCGCCCGTCGGCACCAGCCGGGTGCTGAATCTGCGCCAAACCGAGGAAAGCTTTTGCTTCGTCAACGTGCCGAGCGCGCCGGTGCCGTCCCTGCTGCGCGGCTTCTCGGCGCCGGTCAAACTGCGCATGGCCTACGGCGACGCCGAACTCGCCTTCCTCCTGGCGCACGACACCGATCCCTTCAGCCGCTGGGAGGCGGGCCAGCAGCTCGCCGGCAATCTGATGCTGCGCCTGATCGACGAGCATCGGGCCGGCCGGCCGCTCGCCCTCGATCCGGCCCTGGCGAACGCCTATGCCAGGACCTTGCAAAGCGCCGATCTGGACCCGGCCTTCAAGGCACTGGCGCTGACCCTGCCGGCGGAAAGCTATGTTGCCGAGCTCATGGAGGTGGTCGATCCGCAGGCCATCCACGTTGTGCGCGAGTTCCTGCGCCGGGCTCTGGCCGAGGCGTTGCGCGACGACTGGCTCCGCGCCTACGAAGCCCACCGGGACGAAGGGCCCTATCGCATCGACGGCGCCGCCATCGGCCGGCGCAGCCTGAAAAATCTGTGCCTCGGCTATCTCATGAGCCTGGACGAGCCGGATCCGCGCGCGCGCTGCATGGCGCAGTTCCGCAGCGCCGGCAACATGACCGACGCCATCGGCGCCCTGGGCCTGCTGGCCAACAGCGACAGCGCCGAACGCGTCGAGGCGCTGGCCGCCTTCTACGAGCGCTGGCGCCATGACGCCCTGGTGGTGGACAAGTGGTTCACGATCCAGGCCACCGCCAAGCTGCCCGGCACCCTGGACGAGGTCAAGCGGCTCCTGCAGCATCCGGCCTTCGAGCTGAAAAATCCCAATAAGGTGCGGGCGCTGATCGGCGCCTTCGCCCACGGCAACCCGGCGCACTTCCACGACGCCGGCGGGGCGGGCTATGCCTTCGTGGCCGAGCAGGTGCTGCGGCTCGATCCCCTCAACCCGCAGGTGGCGGCGCGCCTGGTCGCCGCCCTGAGCCGCTGGCGCCGCTTCGATGCCGGGCGCCAGGCCCTGATGCGGGCCCAGCTCGAGCGCATCCTGGCGGCCCCGAGCCTGTCCAAGGACGTCTACGAGATCATCGCCAAGAGCCTGGCCGACGCCTGAGGGGAGCGGGACCGTGAACGATATCGCCATCCAGGTGGAGGCGCTTTGCAAGCGCTACGGCGAGGTCCGCGCCGTAGACGGTATCAGCTTCACCGTGCGCCGCAGCAGCATCTGCGCGCTCCTGGGCGGCAACGGCGCCGGCAAGACCACCACGCTGGCCATGCTGCTGGGGCTTTTGCTGCCCACCTCCGGGCGCATCCACATCTTCGGCGAGGACATGCTGCGCCACCGCTACCGGGTGCTGCCGCGCATGAATTTCGATTCGCCCTATGTGGACCTGCCGCATCGCCTGAGCGTGGCGGAAAACCTCGGCATCTACGCGCGCCTTTACGGCCTGCGACGGATCCAGGTGCGCATCGGCCAGCTCGCGGATGAGCTGGACCTCGGCGCCTTCATGCAGCGGCCCTACGGCACCCTGTCGGCGGGCCAGAAGACCCGGGTGGCGCTGGCCAAGGCGCTGCTCAACGAGCCGGAATTGCTGCTCCTGGACGAGCCCACCGCATCCCTCGATCCGGACACCGCTGATCGCATCCGCGGCTATCTCATGGACTACCAGCGCCGCAGCGGGGCGACTTTGCTGCTGGCTTCCCACAACATGCCGGAGGTGGAACGCATGGGCGACGACGTGATCATGATGCGCGACGGCCGCATCGTCGACCGCGGCCCGCCGCCGGCCCTCATCCAGCGCTACGGACGCAGCAACCTGGAAGAGGTGTTCCTGGACGTGGCGCGCCGGCGCACGGAACCGGAAGAAGCGCCGGCGCTGCGCAGGAAGGCGGAATGAGCGCGCCCGCCTCGGTCTTTTCCCCGCGTCGCATCCACGCCATGGTGCTGCGCCATGTCTATCTGCTGCGCAACTCCTGGCCGCGGGTGCTGGAGCTCGTCTACTGGCCCACCATGCAGATGATCCTGTGGGGCTTCATCAGCCAATTCCTGGTCAGCACCAGCTCCTGGGTGGCGCAGGCGCCGGGCCTGCTGCTGGCCGCCGTGCTGCTCTGGGACATCCTCTTTCGCGGTCAGCTCGGCGTCTCGCTGGCCTTCTTCGAGGAGATGTACTCGCGCAACCTGGGCCACCTCTTCGTGAGCCCGTTGCGCCCCTATGAGTTGGTGACGGCGCTGCTGGTGGTGAGCTTCATCCGCACCGTGATCGGCGTGGGCGGGGCCGCCGTGCTCGCCATCCTGCTCTATCACTACTCCATCTTCGGCATGGGGCTGCCCCTGCTGGCCTTTTTCAGCAATTTGCTGGTGATGGGCTGGGCCATCGGCCTCCTGGTGGCGGCGCTGGTGATGCGCTACGGCCTGGGCGCCGAGAGCCTGGCCTGGGCGCTCATCTTCGCCGTGGCGCCGGTGAGCGGCGTCTACTATCCCATCCGCGTGCTGCCGGACTGGCTGCAGCCGCTGGCTTGGCTGCTGCCGTCCAGCCACGTCTTCGAGGGCATGCGCGCGGTCATGCTCGAACACGTCTTCCGCACGGAGCTGTTCTTCAACGCAGTGGCCCTGAATGCGCTCTACCTGGCCATCGGCATCGCCGTCTTCCTGGCCGCCTTCCACACGGCGCGGCGGCGCGGCCTGCTCCTGCACGTGGGCGAATAGGGCGGGCCTCTGCCTCCCGGCGATGCCGATGGCAGGGGAGGGCAATCGCGGGCAAGATGCGGCGTCCGGGGCACGTATGGCGACCACGACACCGTCGCGGGCGGCAGAGCAAGGTGCGGTGTCCGGCGTAGGAGCGGGCTTGCCCGCGATAAGCCAGTCCATTTTTCAAGGCGGCGGTTTATCGGCCCGGCATGGTCCGGGGTCAGCGTTGGCGTCGTGCCGCCGCCCAGCGGCCGTGGCAAACGCTTGCTCGACAAGCGCCACCATACGGGGATGCCCATGTTGCGCCGCATCGTCTGGACTCTGATCGCCGTTGCCGTGCTGGCCGGCGGCTTGCGCTGGCTTTTCCCGCCGCTGCAGCACACCTTCAGGATCATCGCCCTGCTGCGCGAGCCGCCGCCGGCGCAGTTGCCGCTGCCCGTTGCCGGCGCCCGGCCGGCGCGGCTGGTCGACACCTATGGCGCGCCCCGCAGCGGCGGGCGCCGCCACGAGGGCATCGACATCTTCGCGCCGCGCCACACGCCGGTGCTCAGCACCACGCGCGGCGTGATCGTGCGACGGGGCGACAATCGGCTGGGCGGGCGCGTGGTGATGGTGCTCGGGCCGGGCGGGCAGTTGCACTACTACGCCCATTTGGAGGCGTTCAGTGAACTGCCGCTGGGCGCCTGGGTGGAGCCCGGCCTGGTGCTGGGCTACGTCGGCAATTCGGGCAATGCGCAGGCCACGCCGCCGCACCTGCACTACGGCATCTATCAGCCCGGCGGCGGCGCCATCGATCCCTACCCGCTGCTGCGCCCGACGGGCTAAGCGCCGCCCAGGCGCGCCTGCACCCGGTGCTTGGCGGCGATGAAGTCCGGATGTGGCACGTAGAGGAGATCGGCGATCCTGCGGATCATGTGCTCCTCGTAGCGGTGCAGTTCCGCGTCGGCCAGAGCGATCTCCCACAGGTGCTCGACGACCTGGATTTTCTGCGCGAGGGTGAAAGCCTTGTTGATGAGCGAGGTGAACTGATAGTAGGACGTGGCCTGCCGTGCCTCGGCCTCGGCCAAGCGGACCAGTTCCGCCGTTTCCGCCGCCGAGAGCCCGAACTTCCGTTGCACCGCGGCGCTTACCGCTTGGCGCTCCTCGTCGTGCACCGTGTCATCCAGGCGGGTCAGCTCGATGAGCAGGGCCGCGGTCGCCAGTTGCAGGGCGTGCTCGCCGGCCGGAGTCCGCGCGTCGGCGGACCCGGCCAGGTATTTGTCGAAGAACTGCTTGATGGCGTCGATCATGGCGGGGCTGTTCCTCCGGATCCGGCTGCTGGCCTTCAGTATTCCACAGCCGTTTCCGGAGGAGAACCCGCCGGCGGCGCGCTCAGTGCACGGTGCTGAACACCTTCAGCATCTGTTCGTTGAAGGCCGGGATGTCGTCCGGCTTGCGGCTCGTCACCAGCACCCCGTCCACCACCACCGGCTCGTCGCGCCAGTCGGCGCCGGCGTTTTTCAGGTCGGTCTGCAGGCTGGGCCAACTGGTCAGGTGCTTGCCCTTGGCCAGGCCGGCCTCCACCAGCATCCAGGGGCCGTGGCAGATGGCGGCGATGGGCTTGCCGGCTTGCCCCATCTCGCGCACGAAGTTCACCGCCTCGCGGCTCAGGCGCAGCATGTCGGGATTGGCCACCCCGCCCGGCAGCACCAGCGCATCATAATCGGCGGGACTGGCGTCCTTGACGCTGACCTCGACCCGGAAGCTCTGATCCGGCGTCAGGTGATTGAAGCCCTGGATCTGTTCGCCCTTTCCCTTGGGGGACAGCAGTTCGACCGTGGCGCCCTGTTCCTCCAGGAACTGGCGCGGTTTCAGATATTCCACTTCCTCCACGCCGTCGGTCAGCAGCATGGCGATCTTCTTGCCTTTCAACGTTTCCGTTCTCATCGGTGTCTCCTTGTTTGGCTTGGATCACTCCTTCTTGAGGCCGGAAAGCCCGGATAGTTCGGCGCGTATCATGGAACGAAGGTAGGAGAGGGCGACAGCCGGCGCCGCTCAGGTGAAGAGGGTCAGCACGCCGGTATAGCCGTAGAGGCGGTCGTGGGAGATTTCGCCGTTGGCGAAAAAACCCACCAGCGGAAAGTCGCCGAGCTGCTCGCGGATGAGCTTCAGCTCGACGGAGTCGGGACCGAAGAGGCCGGCGCCGCGGCCCAGGCACGAGTAGTAGACGCCGCCGCGCGGCGGCGCCCGCAGCTCGCGCTTCAGCTCCGCCAGCATGCGCAGCATGTCCTGATGGGCGCTCATGCCGTCGCGGCGGCAGAACATGAGCGGCATGCCCGGTTCCAGCATCTCGCCGATGGCGATGAGCTTCTGGCCGGTGTCGATGCCGATCAGATTGCGCACCAGGTAGTCGCCGGTGTCGGAGCCCGGAATGGGCAGGCCGGCAAAGATGTAGCCCGCCGCCCGGTTGAGATCACGCGCCAGGATCTCGCCGATTTCCTCGTAGAACACGTCCAGGGCCGGGCGGCCATCCAGGCTGATGAGGATGTTGCGCTGACAGTCGGTGACCTCGTGCTGGGGACCGAGCGGCGACACGCCCTGGGTCAGGCGGCTGACGATGGGCACGGTGTCGGCCAGGAGCACGCCCGACAGACAGCCGCTGCCGACTGTGTCGGCGATCTGCAGGTTGCGCCTGCGCGAGCTGGTCAGGCCGCCGACCAGGAAGCCGCTCGCCACGCGCCCGGCGAGCAGTTCGATGAGCTCGGGAATGCCGGCGGTGTATGGATCGCCATGGACGATGCCGGACTGGGCCGGGCGGCCGTGGACATGGGCGAGATCAGGCGCCGTGAGCCCGGGCGAGCTGAGGGTCAGGCCGGGCAGGACCCGGAAGGCGTCCGCCGGCAATGCCGCCAGCATGACCGCCATGGCCGCTTCGTCGAGGTATTCCTGCCCCGTGGCGCAGATGCCTACGCCCACGCCGCCGACCCAGTGCGCCACCGCCGTACGGGCCTTGAAGAAGTCGAGAATGTCTTCTAGATCATCGGCGAAATCGTCGGTGACATAGAGGAAGCCCAGATTGGCTCCGGCCGGCTTGCCGCCGAGCTGCGCCAGGCAGTCCTGCGCCGCCGTGATCCACTGCGGCGCGCTGGCATGCCCATAGCTGAAGCTGTTGTCCATGGTGGCAGCCTCCGCGTCAACCGGAAAATGATCCATTGTGCCTCATCGGAATTCCCGCGACCAGCGGAGGAAGGCCTGGCCTTCGGTATTGGTCTGGCCGCCGTCCCGTGTCTTGTCGCGCAGCACGCCCGCACCCAGCAGGAAGCGGTTCGCCGCCCAAGTGAAGCCGTGACGCAGCTCCAGGCTCAGGATGTCCCGGGAGGCCGGCGAGTAGCGGTCGGTGCGGATGCCGCGCGCCAGCGCCTCCCAGGACGCCCCGCTGGGCCGCACCAGGACGCCGCCCAAGGACAGGCTGCGCGCGTCCCGGTCGATGCTGTGGCCGATCGGGCGCCCGTAGTAACGGTAGCCATCCCGGTAGATGTGGTGCTCGTAGGCATAGTTGGGCAGGTAGGATCCGAAGACGCCGGCCGTGGTGTCGGCATACTCCAGGTGCAGGCGGTAGGATTGCCCATCGTCACCGAGGCCGCCCCAAACTTCGGCGCCGCCCAGGAAGATGAAGCGGCTGGGCAGGCCGCCGGCTTCGTCCTCGCCGATGAGCTGGGCGTAAAGGGCGTAGGGCAGGTCGAAGAGCGGCGAGGTCCAGCGGATGTCGTAGCCGGCCAGCTGGTTGCCGGGCTCGTTGGTGGCGGTGATGCCGGCCTGGCCCGTGTTGTCCCGGCCGAGCAGCACATCGGCCAAGGTGCCCAGGCCTTGTGGCCGGCCATCGCCGCCCCATTGCGCCGTGCGCGACAGGCCGATCTCCAGCTTCGGGGTCGGCTTGAAGTTGACGCGCATGCCGAGGAACTTGGCGTGCGGCACGTCGCGATTGCCTTCGAGCTGGCCGAGCATGAAATTGAACTGCCACGGTCCCAGCCAGCGCAATGGCCGCCAGGAGAAAGGCGTGGACTGTTCGCGCTGCAGGGTGACGGCGGGAATGGGGCGGGCGTTGTTGGACAGGATGAGACTGCCGTCCCAGCCCGGTCCCCACCAGCGCTCCAGCGTGTCGGCGCGCAGCGACCAGTTGCCCAGCTTGGCGCCGACGTAGGAGCCGTCGGCGCGGATCTCGCGCTTGTCCTCCGGGTCACTCACCGCCTGGGCCTGCAGGCGGTAGGCGAACCAGTCGCCCGTATACTCCACGCCCAGGCCGCCCTCCAGGGATTCGCGCGGCGTGTTGGTGAAGGTGCGAAACTGGACCGGGTTGTGGGCGGCGGCGGCTTCCACCCGCGGGATGAGCCGGCCATTGCGCGCCGCCCGGCTCAGGCGCTGGCGTACCCGGCTCAAGGCGGCGGCCACTTCCGGTTTCGATATCGGGTTGAGGCCGCGCCTGAGACCCTGGTCGATATCGGCCCAGGCCAATGGCCAGGTAGTCAGCGGGGCATCGAGCAGGCCGTGGTCAGCCAGCAGCTGCAGATCATGCCGCAACGCCAAATCGCCGGGATCGGCCCAGGGGCCGGCATGCGCCGCGGCAGCGAAGAAGGAGAGGAAGAGCAGGACGGCCGGGCGCCGATAGCGGCGGCATGAATGATTGTGCATGTTTCCCCCCTGTTGCGGCCGGCTCCTTCTCGTTGTTGTGCCGGTATGCCATGGAATGCTGCTAGTGTCCGTTGTCGCTGCCTTGCCTGAATTCCGGCAGGTAGCGATGCACGTGGATGGAGGGCAGCAACGGTTCGTCCTCCAAACGCACGTCCATGCGCCGCAGGCGGTCCGGGTCCGGCCCGCGTTCCTCGGGCAGGCCCGAGAAGACGGGCAAGGGTTCGCCGCGCCGGGCCGGATAAAGGAGGGGCAGGGCGACCCGCACTTGCCTGCGCGTGATCTGCCCTTGCTGCCTCCAGACCACGTTGGCCCGTACATGGGTACTGGCGTCGAGGACTTCCGCCAGCGCTTCGTCCGGTGGTATCTGCGCCAGCCTGCGCAGCTGGGCCTGGATGTGCGGGCCATCGCCCAGCTTGCGCAGGCGCTCGCCGGCCTGCGCCGGCAGGAGGCGCGAAACCTTGCGGGTATGCGCCCAAGTAAAGCCCAGCCGCTCGGGTCGTTGCTCGAAGACCACCAAATGCCGCCATGCCTGCAGGCGATGCAGGCGAGCCCGGCCCATTGCGCGCAGGGCGACGGCGCTCAGGGGCTCGTCCACGCTTTTCCCGGTCCTGGCATCCCGGACCGCCACTTTGCGCCCGTCCATGCTCTTGAGCGCGTAGCGCAGATGATCCTTGGCCTGGTTGAGTTCCTGGGCCAGCATCAGGGTATCCGCGGAAGCGCCGAGCAGCCCAGGCAAGGTGACCGCCTCATTGGGCGCTTGGCCGTCCTCATACTCGATCTGGCCGATGACCAGCGCCATCCGGCGGCGGGCTTCCGCCGCCGGCGCCCGCCAAGCCCAGGCGGCCAGCTCACGGTCGGCATAGACCGACTGCAGCAGCCGTCCGAGTGCCCCTTCCAACTGTCGCATGGCCTGTTCCAGCTGGATGCGCAACATGGTGTCCTGCGATGACATGCGCCATCTCCGTGTCTGGCTGTTTCAATGCATATTATACCTCCTCCATTTTGATCCCATCCGACTAAATGCCTAGAGAATCAGATGATTAAGCACTGTCGATCCTTCTGTCTCAAAGTTTCACGAAGCGGATTTGAAGCGTCACAGTAAGCAGGAGGTATAATATGGTAGGTCACTGCGCCCAAGGCCGAGGTCGCTTGTGCCGGGCGCCCGGATTGCAGAGAAATGGCACGGACACAAAGAGAGGTGCCGGCCGCTGGGGCCGGCCGCGGCAGGTGGTCAGTTGCGCTGTTGCGGTGTCAGTTGCTCAACGTTGCTTCCATGCTGATCTGGGCGTTGAGCAGACGGGAGATGGGGCAGCCGCTCTTGGCGGCTGCGGCCGCCTGCTGGAAGGCAGCCGGATCGGCGCCCGGCACTTTGGCGTCGACGCTCAGGTGGGATGCGGTGATCGTCCAGCCTGCATCGAGCTTCTCCAAAGTCACGGTGGCGGTGGCGTGAATGCTGTCGGGCGCCAGCCCAGCGTTGCCGAGCTCTCCCGCCAGCGCCATGGAGAAGCAGGCGGCGTGGGCGGCGGCGATGAGTTCTTCGGGGTTGGTGCCGGGTTGCTCCTCGAAGCGGGTGCCGAAAGAGTACTGGACTTGTGACAGGACTCCGCTGGCCGTGGAGATCGCGCCCTGTCCGTTCTGCAAGCCGCCTCGCCAGACGGCGGAAGCTTTGTTGCGTTTCATAAGCCCTCCTGGCTGCAGCTGGGATGAAAAGCAGCCGTCGCATCCATTTAGGCCCACAGCTCCGGCTTCTGGTTCCGGCCGCTGCGGCTCATGCGAGCTCGGCAGGGCGGAGCCGAGACAAAAAATGGGAAAACTCGATGCCGAAGCGCGCTTCCATGGCTTTCAGCGGCTCCCGCGCCATTTTCTGATAAGAGACCGGAAACGGGCGATTGCCGGCGAGCGCGATGACGTTGCCTTTCGCCTCCACGGGCAGCTGCAGCAGGAAGCCATCGAAGCTGCGCTGCAAGGCTTGCAAGGTGCCGTCCAGGCCGTCGCGATCGCCGCTCCAGAGGTTGATGGACAGGATGCCGTGCCGCGCCAGGCGGGCGCGGCAGGCGTCGAAGAAGGCCAGGCCGCTTACTGAAGACACCATGCCGGCGGCATCGTAGGCGTCGACCAGCAGGAAGTCGTAGCCGTCCTGCGCCGTGCTGACAGCGCGCACGAACTCGCCGCCGTCGCCGATGTGGATGCGCAGCCGCGGGTCTTCGGGCAGGTGAAAGAAACGGTGCGCCAGATCCGCCACGCTGGCCCGATTCTCCACCGCATCCACGCGGCAGTCGGGGAAGTGGTGCAGCAGAAATTTTGCCAGGGAGCCGCCGCCCAGGCCGATGAGCAGGGCCGAGCGGGGCTTGTCGTTGAAGAGGAGACAGGCCATCATGGCACGGGTATAGGCGAAGACCAGCTGCACCGGGTCACGGAGCAGCATGCTGCTTTGCTGAGGCGGAGCGCCGAAGTAGAGGGAGCGGGTGCGGGCTTCTTGCACCACGTCGATGATGCCGAATTCGTCCTGGGTCCGGTGGATGATGGTGCCTGGATAGATGCGCATCGGCCCATTGTACCGCAATCCTCACGCATCCGGCGGATCCAGGAGGCGATCCATGTACGCGATCGTGGTTCATGGCGGTGCCGGCGACTGGCAGAACGAGCTGGAAGCGCAGTTGCTGGCCGGGGTCCGGCGCGCCGCCGAGGCCGGCGTGGCCATTCTGGCCCCGGGCGGCACGGCGTTGGACGCCGCGGTGGCGGCGGTGGTGGTGCTGGAGGACGATCCGCTTTTCAATGCCGGCACCGGCTCCACCCTCAACCTCGACGGCGAGGCGGAAATGGATGCCGGCGTGATGGTGGGGCAGGGGTTGCGCAGCGGCAACGTCGCCGCCCTGCGGCGGGTGCGCAATCCGGTGCTGGTGGCGCGCAAGGTGCTGGAAGAGACCGACCACGTGCTGCTGGCCGGGACCGGCGCCGAGCGCTTCGCCCGTGCCATGGGCTTTGCCGAGCACGATCCGCGCACGCCGGAGCGCTTGGCCGCCTACCGGCGCCAGCGCGAGGCCTTGGCCCGCCTGCCCAATGCCAAGCTGCCGCGCCTGCACGCGCTCCTGCAGGCGCACCCCGGGCTGGCGGGGGACACGGTCGGGGCGGTCGCCTGCGACAGCGCCGGCAACCTGGCCGCGGCCACCTCGACCGGCGGCGTTTCCCTGAAGCTGGCCGGACGCATCGGCGACAGTCCCGTTCCCGGCGCCGGCAACTATGCCACCCCGGCGGCGGCCGCCTCGGCCACCGGCCAGGGTGAGCTGATGCTGCGCTTCCTGACCACCAAGGGCCTCTGCGATCTGGTGACGCAAGGCTACCATCCCCAGGATGCGGTGGAAGCGATCCTGGCGCGCATGACCGCGGATCTGGGCCGGGACGTGGGACTCATCGCCGTCGATGCCACTGGGCAGCTCGGCGTGGGACACGCCACCAGCGCCATGCCGCATGCCTGGTTTCAGGAGGGCTTCGCGGCGGTATCGGCGCGCATGCGCGTGCCGCTGTGAGCGCGCCGAATAGCCAAGGAGAGTGAATGAAGCGGATATGCGTCTTTTGCGGCGCGAGCACGGGGTTCGATCCGCGCCACGCGCAAGCCGCCCGGACACTGGGCGGGACGCTGGCGGAGCGTCGGCTGGGACTGGTCTACGGCGGCGGCCATGTGGGCCTCATGGGCATCCTGGCCGATGCCGTGCTGGCGGCAGGCGGCGAGGCCGTCGGCGTCATTCCCGAAGTTTTGATGGAACGCGAGGTGGGCCACCACGGCCTCACGGAGCTGCACGTGGTCGGCTCCATGCACGAGCGCAAGGCGCGCATGGCCGAGCTGAGCGACGGCTTCATCGCCCTGCCGGGCGGCATCGGCACCCTGGAGGAGTTCTTCGAGGTGTGGACCTGGGCGCAGCTCGGCCTGCACCGCAAGCCGGTGGGCCTCTTGAACGTGGCCGGCTACTTCGATCACCTGATTGCCTTCCTCGACCACACGGTCGCGCAGGGCTTCCTGCAGGACCGGCATCGTGCCTTGGTGCTGGAAGATCGTGATCCGGCGGCCCTGCTGGACCGCTTCGAGCGCTACCAGGCGCCGGCGGTGGCCAAGTGGCTGGATCGGCAAAGCACCTGAGGAGGCCGCATGCATCTGCACGAACTGACCGCCTACACCGACCAGCTGCTCGGCGTGGAGCGCTTCCGCGACTACTGCCCCAACGGCCTGCAGGTGGAGGGGCGCGCCACGGTGAACACCATCGTCACCGGCGTGACCGCCTCGTTGGCCTTGATCGAGCAGGCCATTGCCCTGCAGGCGGATGCCATCCTCGTGCATCACGGCTACTTCTGGCGCAACGAAGACCCGCGCATCGTCGGTTTCAAGCAACGGCGCCTGGCGCAGCTCATCAGGCATGAGATCAGCCTGCTGGCCTACCATCTGCCCCTGGACGCGCACCCCGAGCTGGGCAACAACGCCCGGCTCGGGGTGCGGCTGGACTTTGCCATCGAATCCTGGCACGGCGAGCAGGGGCTCATCGCCCTGGGTCGCGCAGCCAGCCCCTTCACCCCGCTGGAATTTTCCGACTATCTGCACGACCGCCTGGGTTACCCCGTGCGCCTGCTGCCCGGCGACGGCCGCCCCATCCGTCGGGTGGCCTGGTGCACGGGCGGCGCCCAGGGCTACTTCGAGGAGGCGATCGCCCTGGGCGCGGATGCCTACATCACCGGCGAGGCCGCCGAACCGAGCTTTCACCTGGCCCAGGAATCGGGGGTGGCCTTCGCCGCCGCCGGCCACCACGCCACCGAACGCTTCGGTATCGAGGCGTTGGGACAGCATCTGGCTGCCACTTTCGGACTGCGCCACCAGTTCGTCGATCTGCCCAACCCGGTCTAGGCGGGGGCTCGGCCGGCTTGGCAGCAATGCCCTAGAACTTTAGCTTCATACTTCCCCGAGGGCAGGGGTATACAATCCCAGGCAGCGACAGGCAAAGCGACCATCAAGCAACCGCCGTTCCCCAGCCGAGAGGACGCGCCGTGACCCCGCTCAGACCGCCCGATGTGGACAGGATGGACCTCACCGACCAGGAGCGGCGCTCCCGCACCCAGAGCGAATTCTGGATCGGCGAAGAGCCGCGCGAACTCTATCAACGCGCCCTGCGCACCCTCAATGCGGCCGGCGTGCCCTATGTGGTGTCCGGCGCGTTCGCCATCTATCACTACACGGGCATCTACCGCGAAACCAAAGATCTGGACCTGCTGCTCGAACCCCGCCACGTGGTGCCGGCCGCGAAGGCGCTGAAGCAGGCGGGCTTTCGCATGACGCTGGAGCAGCCGCACTGGATCGCCAAGGCCAAGTCCGACCCGCATTTCGTGGATCTCATCTTCGGCATCGCCAACGGCTTGGCCTTCATCGACGAGGACTGGCATCGCCACAGCCGTGCCGCTACCCTGGCGGGTGAGCCGATCCGCGTGTCGCCGCCGGAAGAAATGATCTGGCATCGCCTTTTCATTTCCGAACGCCACCGTTACGACCTGGGCGACACGGTGCACCTGATCCTGGCGTCCGATGGACAGCTGGACTGGGACCGGTTGCTGCGCAAGACGGGCGAGCACTGGCCGCTCCTGCTCACGCATCTGATTCTGTTCCGCTACGTCTATCCCGAGTTCGCCGACTACGTGCCGGGCGCTCTCATGCAGGAGTTGCTGCAGCGCCAGGCGGCGGACCTGGGCCGGCAGGGGAGCCGCGAACTGGTGACCCGCGGCCCCTTGATTTCGCTCTTTTCGTTTCGCATCGACGTGAAGGAGTGGGGTTTTCGCGACCTGCGCCAGGCGGCGGTGGCGCGCGCCCTGCAAGATCCGATGGTGCAGAGCATCGTCAGGAGCCCGGTCTGGGAAAAGGAGCAAGCAGAAGGTGACGGACATCCTGCGTGAAGTGCGCATCGCCGCCGTAGGCGACCTGCACGTGGGCCGCAACGCGCGCGGCCTGTACCGGGGCGGCTTGAGCCGCGTCAACCACGAGGCCGACGTCCTGGCGCTGTGCGGCGATCTCACCAACTTCGGCACGCCGGAGGAAGCGGAGGTGCTGCTGGGCGAGCTGGCCGAGGTGAACATTCCCATCGTGGCCGTGCTCGGCAACCACGACCACGAAGCCGGGCTGCACGAGCAGTTCTCCCATATCCTGTGCGAGCGCGGCATCCATCTGCTGGATGACGGGGACAGCTTCGAATTCAATGAATGGCTGGGCTTCGCCGGGGTCAAGGGCTTCTGCGGCGGCTATGGGCCGGGCGCCTTGTCCGCCTTCGGCGAACCCATGATCAAAACCTTCGTCAAGGAGGCGCTGGACGAAGCCGCCAAGCTGGAGGTGGCGCTGCGCAAGCTGGCCACTCCGGTCCGCATCGCGCTCCTGCATTATGCTCCGGTGGCGGATACGGTGCGCGGCGAACCCATCGAAATCTATCCCTATCTGGGCACCTCGCGCCTGGCGCAACCGCTGGACAACTTCCAGGTGGCGGCCTGCTTCCACGGCCACGCCCACCACGGCAGCTTCGCCGGCCGGACCACCGGCGGGGTGCCGGTGTTCAACGTGGCGCTGCCCCTGTTGCGCCAACGCAATCCGGACGCCTTTTTCCACGTGCACACCGTCACCATGCCCACTGAAATGGGCCGGGCCTTTGGCACGCCCGAGCGGCGGCGCTCCGTTTCCATTGGCGCGAGCGGCCGGCGCATGGCCGGCGTCCCGGAGAGCGGCGCGGCCGGCGGCGAGCGCGACGGCCAATGACGACAAGCCGCGGCAATCTTGCCCTGAGTGGAAGTCAATCTGAAGAGGAGTCCATGCATGAATGAACAGGAGGCGCTGGACCGGCTGTGCGCCCTGTGCGGCATCGATCTCGCGTACACCGATATCTGGGGCAAGACCCATCCCGCGTCGGATCAGACCAAGCGCGCCCTCCTGGCGGCGATGCACGTCCCGGCCGGCAGCGAGGCCGAGCTGCGCCAGTCCCTGGAAGAGCTCGAATCGAAGGCCTGGCGGCGCCTGCTGCCGCCGGTGCTGGTGCTGCGCCGCAGTGAGCCCGCGCCGCGGATCCCGTTGACGGTGCCAGCCGAGCGGGCAGAGCGGGCGTTCCGTTGGGCCTTGCTGGAGGAGGGCGGTCAGCGTCACGGCGGCGAGTGCCGGCCGGCCGAGCTCGAGGTGCTGGAAAGGCGACAGACCGGCGCCGGCGACTGCGTGCGCTACGCGCTGCCATTGCCCTTTCTGCCGGCGGACGGCTATCACCGCTTCGAGCTAGAGGAGGTCGAGGACCCGAGCCACTGCGCCGCCATGAGCCTGATCATCGCCCCGGACGCCTGCTATCAGCCGCCCGCGGTGGCGGGCGCGGGCCGGGTCTGGGGCCCGGCCGTCCAGCTCTACACCCTGCGTTCGGGCCGCAACTGGGGCATCGGCGACTTCAGCGACCTGCAGCGGGTGGTGGAGCTCTCCGCCGAGCTGGGCGCCAGCCTGGTCGGCCTCAATCCACTCCATGCCCTGTTCCCGCACAATCTTGTGCACGCCAGCCCGTACAGCCCTTCGAGCCGGCTCTTTCTCAACGTGCTCTATCTGGACGTGGAGGCCGTGCCCGACTTCGCCGAGAGCGAGAGCGCGCGCGCCCTGGTCCGGTCGCCGGTGTTTCAGGAGCTGCTGCAAGCGCAGCGAGCCGGCGAGCTGGTGGACTACGCAGCGGTCGGCGAAGCCAAGTTGCGGGTGCTGAGCGCCGCCTACAGCCATTTCCGCGAGCATCATCTGCAGCAGGACAGCGAGCGGGGCAGGGCCTTCCGCCGCTTCCAGGCGGAGGGCGGCGAGATGCTGCGCATGCAGGCCCTCTTCGAGGCCCTGCAGGAACATTTCCATCAGGAGAACCCGGAGATCTGGGGCTGGCCCGTCTGGCCGCCGGCCTACCGCCACCCCGGCTCGGCCGAGGTCCGCGAGTTCGCCGCCGCCCACGAGGCGCGGGTGGAATTCTTCGAATATCTGCAGTGGCAGGCGGATCTGCAGCTGGGCGCCGCCGGCCGCCGCTGCCTGGAGCTGGGATTGGGCGTCGGTCTCTATCAGGACCTGGCGGTCAGCGTCGACCGCGGCGGCGCCGAGGCCTGGGCCAACCAGGATCTCTACGCCGTGGACGCCAGCGTCGGCGCGCCGCCGGACGCCTTCAACATGAAAGGCCAGGACTGGGGCCTGCCGCCCCTGATCCCGGAGCGCCTGCGCGAGGCCGCCTACGCGCCCTTCATCGCCACCCTGCGCGAAAACATGCGCCACGCCGGGGCGTTGCGCATCGATCACGTCATGGCCCTGATGCGGCTCTTCTGGGTGCCGCCCGGCAATTCGGCGGCCGAGGGTACCTATGTCAACTATCCCTTGGCCGATCTGCTCGGTATCCTGGCGCTGGAAAGCCAGCGCAACCGCTGCTTGGTGATCGGCGAGGACCTGGGCACCGTGCCGGATGCCGTGCGCGATGCCTTGGGCCCGCTCGGCGTGTTGTCCTACCGCCTGCTCATCTTCGAGCGCCACGACGACGGCAGCTTCAAGGCGCCGGGCGAGTACCCCAGGCAGGCGCTGGTGGCGGTCAGCACTCACGACCTGCCCACCCTGGCGGGCTACTGGCAGGGCGTGGACCTGGAGCTGCGCAGTGCGCTGCACCTCTTCCCCTCGGCGGAGGCGGGGCGCGAGCAATACGCCTTGCGCGAGCAGGACCGGGCGCAACTGCTCGCGGCGTTGCAGCGCGAGGGCCTGCTGCCCGAGGGGCTGAGCACCGATCCGCGCAGTGTTCCCGCCGTCACGCCGGAGTTTGCGCGGGCGGTGCACGTCTATCTGGCGCGCTCGCCGGCCCAGGTGATGCTGGTCCAGCTCGAGGACGTCTTCGGGCAATCGGAGCAGGTCAACCTGCCCGGCACCACGGACCAGCATCCCAACTGGCGGCGCAAGCTGACCGTCGGCCTCGAGCAGTGGGCCCAGGACGGACGCCTGGCGGCGCTGGCGGAAGCCTTGCGCCGCGAGCGCAGCCCGGCCGCCGGCGAGCCGCAGAACAGCTGTTGAGCCATGCTATGCCCGCTGCGCGGTCAGTGCTATCTTGGACGCCAGGCCCAGCCTGCCCGGCACGATGGGCTCCCACCCGATAAGCAAAAAGGAAAACGTCGATGGCAGTCGAGGATGCGATAAAACAAACGGTGTTGCAGCAGGCGCAGGGCGCGGCCGCCCTGCAGGTGGCTTACCTGGGCGTGTCCCGGGGGCTCTTCGACCGGCTCTGGGAAACGGCGTTGGGCAGCAGCACCCTGGCCGCCCAGGCCGGGCTTGACGCCGGCTACTGCGCCGCCTGGTGCGATGCCGCCTATGCCTTCGGCTACCTGGACGAGATTGACGGCCGCTTCAGCCTGACTCCCCTGGGCCGCGCCTTCGCCCGGCGCGAGCCGGACTCCCTTTTTCCGGCGGCGGTGGGGGCGGTGCTCGGCGCGCACATGGCGGAGCGCGCCGCCCACTACAGTGCCAGCGGCGAGCGCCCCGGCGAGCAGGTGCTGGCCGAACGCGAAACCCTGTTGCCGCTCTTCGGTCCCATGCTGGAGCAGAACTTCGGGCCGCTCTTCGAGCGCGAGATCCTGGCGCAGGTGCCGGTTTTCGCGGAGCTGGACCGCCAGGGCGGGGTGGCGGTGGACCTCGGCTGCGGCAACGGCTGGTACCTGCGCCGCTTGGCCAAGCACTACCCCAGGCTGCGCGGCATCGGCCTGGACGGCTTTCGCGAAAATATCGAGCAGGCCGGCCGCCTGGCCGCGGCGGAGGGATTGGCGGAGCGTCTGGACTTCCGCGAAGGGGATCTGCGCCAATTCAACGTCGCCGAACCGGTGGACCTGATCGCCATGAACCGTGCGCTGCACCATGTCTGGGAGGCGGGCCGGAACGAGGTCTTCCGCATCCTGCGGGAACATCTGCGCCCGGGCGGCGCGGCGGTCATCTGGGAACCCGCCTGGCCCGCCGAACGCGCGGCGCTGCGGGGTCCCGGCTACCGCAACATGGCCATGCAGAATCTTTTCGAATACGTGCAGGGCAATCACTTCCTGTGCCCCGAGGAGATCGAGGCGGCCTTCGCGGAAGTCGGCATGAAAGCGCAGACCTACCGCTTCCGGGATGGCACCGAGGCAGTGGTAGTGGGGCGCCGGCCTTAGGACAGCCCTGTCCGCTGCTTGCTCGATGGCAGGGGAGGGCCCGGTTGCAGGCGGGCCTCCAGCTCGCTCGGCGCGACTCACCGGCGCAGCCTTGCCGACCTTTGCCATTTGGCGCTATGATTGATGCCAAATTGAAGCCGCGCCGCCGGCGTGGCGAATGGCAGGAGCATTCCATGCTGGATACGCGCCGTATCGCAGACGTGCTGGGCGGGCCGCGGGTCCTGGGCCGCGAGATCGAACGCACCACCGAGGCCATCGAACTGGTCCGCGACGGTCTGCCGACCCGGGTGCTGGACGTCATCATGGCGCGCCTGGATCTGTCCCGGGACGAGGTGTCCGCCGTCGCCGGCATCCCGCTGCGCACCCTGGCGCGGCGCCAGCGCGAGGAAAAGCTCAAGCCCGAGGAGTCGAACCGCATCTACCGCCTGGCGCAGATCACCGCCTTCGCCGAGGATGTTTTCGGCGACCTGGACAAGGCGCACCACTGGCTACGCAAGCCCAACCGGGCATTGGGCGGGCAGGTGCCGCTTGACCTCCTGGACACCGATCTCGGCACCGCAGAAATCCGCAACGTGCTCGGCCGCATCGCCCACGGCGTCCATAGTTGATGCGGGTCTGGCGCATCTACGACCGTCGCTACGCCGCCAGCGCGTACGACGGCGAGGGCGCCCGGCTGTATGGCGGCCGCTGGAACAGCCCCGGCGTCAGCATGGTGTACACGGCCGCCAGCCCCTCCCTGGCGGCGCTGGAGGTCTTCGTGCATCTGGATCCGGAGGAAGTCCCGGACGGTCTGCTGCTGGGGGCGCTGGACCTCTCAGACGACCTGTCGCCGCAGTCCGTCTCCCCGCAGGACCTGCCCGCCGACTGGCGCAGCTTTCCCGCTCCCGAAGCCCTGCGCCGCCTGGGCGACCAGTGGGCGCAGGGCGGGGCCTCGCTCCTGCTGGCCGTGCCTTCGGCCGTCATCCCGGAAGAAAACAACTACCTCATCAACCCCTGTCATCCCGAGTTCCATGCTGTCCGCCCGGCCGCGACGCGGCCTTTCACCTTCGATCCGCGCCTGTGGAAGTGAAGTGCGACCTTCTTCCCCGGAGTATGCACTTTTTGCTCGCTCATCACCCTTCTGCAGTAGACACTACTGATCGAGAGCGAGGAGGGCAGCATGGAGGCGTAGTCCGTCTGAGGAGGTACGCTCCAGACTGCTTTTTTGGCGGTCCTTCCGGTGAAGCGATCCGCCTCCTGTTTCGCCATGCTTTCCCTCAATAACGTATCCGGTAACGATTGACATAGTATCAAAATCTGATATCATTCACAGTGTGAATGCCCGACACCAAAAAACCCTTCAGGCGATTTTCGATCAACCGGTACGCGCCAACGTGGCCTGGTCCGACATTGAAGCCTTGCTGCGGGCGTGTGGGGCAGAAATCACCGAAGGGAATGGATCTCGGGTCAGAATTGCGCTGCATGGGGTGCGCGCTGTCTTTCATCGCCCCCATCCGCACAAGGAAGCCGACAAGGGCGCTTTGGTCTCCATGCGCCGCTTTCTCGAAGAAGCAGGGGTCACGCCATGATGGAATACAAAGGCTATATCGGTACTGTGGGCTTCGATGATGAGGCCGGGATCTTCTCTGGCGAGGTCATCAACACTCGGGATGTCATTACCTTTCAGGGTCGCACCGTAGACGAGCTGCGCCAGGCGTTTCGCGACTCCGTGGACGATTACCTGGACTTCTGCGCCCAACGCGGCGAAGCCCCGGATAAACCATTTTCCGGCCAGTTTTTGCTGCGCCTTGGCCCGGAGCGCCACCGTAACGCCTCGATCAAAGCCCGGCTGGCGGGTAAAAGTCTTAATGCCTGGTTGACCGAGCAAGTGGACAAGGCCCTTTAAAGCACAACTCCGCCTATCCCGACCGTGAGCCGGCGGACCCGCGTGGGGCCGCAGGCGCTGTGTCCGGCAGCCAGGCGCCGACACCGGCGACCCGCGTGGGGCAGCCCGTAGGGGTGCGCGGGCGAACCTGGCGTGCCCCCGTCGTTTCGGCCTGTCGCACCCATCGTTTGATGGTGACGGGATGCCGCCCGAAGTGCGCGGCCACGGCCTCCAGGCTGTGGCCGGCCTGCAGCAGCGCCACGGCTTGCCGACGCTGCTGCAGCCGGCGTGCCTGGTTGGCCGCGACCTGGCGGAGGCGGACCTCCTGGCGCACGTCCTCGCACAAAAGCCGGGTGCGTCGGGCGGTCTCGCGGATCGAGCCGGTTTCCTGGAAAATCTCCCAGGCCTGCGCGTAGCGGGCCGCCAAGTCCGCGCGCGCCAAAACGGCTTCTGCTTCAGCCAGCGCCCGGACCGTTCGCCGGCGCTCGATCTCCGCCAGGGCGGCCTGTGCCAGCGCCTGTAGTGTGGTCAGCTCCTCGACGGCGCTGAAGGGAATGTCCACGGATACCCGCGGGCAATTGCCATATAGTCTCCATTGAAGCAAGGGCGTTCTTCTCATTGTCGTGCTTGCCTCCAATAAAAAACCCCCGGAGAGGGGGTTTTAGCACGGCGGCCGCTGCGCAGTCGGCGCAACCTTCGTCTGATTCTCGATTTCGTATAATGTATATTATGTTAAATTTATTACCACTCCGTCCCA
The DNA here is from genome assembly GCF_000423825.1 of Thermithiobacillus tepidarius DSM 3134. Classification (NCBI taxonomy): domain Bacteria; kingdom Pseudomonadati; phylum Pseudomonadota; class Acidithiobacillia; order Acidithiobacillales; family Thermithiobacillaceae; genus Thermithiobacillus; species Thermithiobacillus tepidarius. The sequence goes on along the minus strand of NZ_AUIS01000009.1, from coordinate 22,692 downwards.
TTCCCTACCGATCAGTTTTCCAGGACAATCAGGGATCACCGCGCACTCGGACATGGGACGCGATGCTCCACCTCACCTGCCGTTCCGGCTGTATGGTACGCACCAGGTCCACCAGCAATCGGGCTGGAAGCAGCCCGGCCGATACAGACCACAAATGACCCGTTCGCCAATGTCCACGCGCAGCAGGCCGGCCACGAGCAAGAGTTCAGCGCCCAAGCCCAAGCTAACCAGCGTGCCCGTCATTTTGAGATTGCACCGCATGAGCTCTACCCCGCTGCTATGTCATGAAAGCTAATCCACGCACAGTCGCCGTCGCTTAGCTCTACGGTGTTTAGACCCAATTGAGCAACGTGGTGCTCTGTATTGCAAACGTTACGTACATGCATTATAATGCAACTATGCATTTAATTAGTATTCCTCCCGAAGAGTTATTCCAGGCATTGGCCGATCCAACCCGCCTGCGCGTCATGCGCCTGATGGTGGTGACTGGTGAGGAAGCCTGCTTGTGTGAACTGGTCGACAGTCTGCAGGAGCCCCAGTACAAGCTGTCGCGCCATGTAAAAACCCTGCGTCAGGCGGGTCTGCTGACGTCTACCAAGGACGGACGTTGGGTCTATCATCGGCTGGTGAGAGACCTGCCGCATCTGGAGGCGCTGTACGAGATGCTGCTTCGCCTACCAGACGCCAGCGGTATCTATGCACAGGATCTACAACGCTTCCAAGAGCGATTGTGCCTGCGCGAGAATGGCCGTTGCCGAGTCGGCATCCAGACACCGCATTTGGCGGAGGAGACCGTAGATGGCTTGCACGGATAGCTGCGGTACACCCGGTACTCCGCCGCCACGACCGTGGCGCAATGCCAAAGTATTGACATCCATCACGTCAGGCCTGCTGCTCGCCATCGGGTTTTCCGGCAGCCGGGTCGGTTTGCCGGAGCCGCAGGCGACATTCCTGTATGTCACTGCGATTGCCGTCGGTGGCTATTTCTTCGGACGCGAGGCCCTGGAGGAACTCATCAAGGAACGGGAGATCGGGATCGAACTCCTGATGGCCACGGCGGCCATTGTAGCCGGACTGCTGGGCGAATGGGCGGAGGCGGCAACGCTGGTGTTCCTCTATTCCATCTCCGAGGCAGCCGAGGGCTACACCGGCGAGCGCGCCCGCCACGCTATTCGTGCACTCATGGACCTATCGCCGAAAACCGCCCTGGTACAGCGGGATGGCGGCGAGATCCGCGTGCCTGTGGAAGCGTTGCGGGTCGGCGATATCTTCATCGTGCGCCCCGGTGAGGCCGTACCGACCGACGGCGAGGTGATCGCCGGACAATCCAGCGTCAATCAGGCACCAGTGACCGGCGAGTCCGTGCCCGTGGAGAAAATGCCGGGTACCAAAGTCTTTGCCGCCAGCCTCAACGGCGAAGGAGCCCTCACCGTGCGGGCAACCAAGACCTCCGCCGACAACACCCTCGCCCGCATCATCCATCTGGTGGAGGCCGCACAGGCCAGCAAAGGACGCAGCCAGCGCTTCATCGAACACTTCGGCCGCCGCTATAGCCCGACGGTGCTGGGTACCGGGATATTGCTCGCACTCCTGCCGCCCCTCTTCGGCCAGCCCTGGGGTGAGTGGATGGCCCGCGCCACCGTTTTCGTGGTTGCCGCCGCACCCTGCGCCCTTGTCATCTCTGTGCCCATCACCCTGGTCGCCGCGCTCGGCACCGCCGGCCGTCACGGTATTCTGATCAAGGGCGGCGTGCATCTGGAAAACCTCGCCAAGATCCGGGTCGTGGCGTTGGACAAGACTGGCACCCTGACCATGGGTCGGCCCAGCGTCACCAATCTCATCCCGCTCTGCGGCCAAAGCCCACAGCGTGTGCTGGAACAGGCCGCGGCGTTGGAGGCGCGCTCGCAGCATCCCCTGGCCCTGGCCATTCTCCAGCGTGCCCAAGCCGAAGGCGTGGCGCCACAGCCGGCCGAGGAATTCCAATCCCTACCCGGTTTGGGCGGTTACGGCCAAGTGGCGGGAGAGCAGCTCTATATCGGCAGCCCCAGGTTGTTCCAGGAGCTGGGGGTTGACCCGGAGCCTGCACGGACACTCGTGCGCCAATTGCAGCAGGAAGGCAAGACGGTGGTGCTCCTCGGCTCTGTGCAACGTCTCTACGGTTTGATCGCTATCGCCGATCCGCTGCGGCCCGGAGCCGCCGAGGCGGTGGCGGCGCTCAAGGCCTCGGGCATTGAGCGCGTCGTGATGTTGACCGGCGACAACAATCTGGCCGCGCAGGCCATCGCCGCCCAAGCGGGGGTCGATGAGGTACTGGCGGAGCTCAGTCCGGAGGACAAGACCCGGGCTGTGGCCGACCTGGAGGCCCGCTATGGCAAGGTCGCCATGGTGGGCGACGGCGTCAACGACGCGCCGGCGCTGGCCGCCGCCCACGTCGGCATCGCCATGGGCGCGGCTGGCACCGACGTGGCCCTGGAAACGGCAGACGTCGCGCTCATGGCCGACGACCTGTCCCGCCTACCCTATCTGGTACGCTTCAGCCGGCGCAACTGGGGCGTGATTCGGCAGAATCTAGCCCTGTCGGCCTTGGTGATCGGCACACTGGTAGCGGGCGCGGTGAGCGGCGTCTTCACCCTGCCGACCGCCGTGTTGGCCCACGAGCTGAGTGAGTTTGCAGTGATCGCGAGCGGGCTGCGCATGCTGCGGGCTTAGGTCCCGGACTGACGGGTCCGACCCTCTCGTGAGCACGCCGCTGTTCTTGTGGCGGAAGCACTTCCGTTGATATCGCACCGACAAGGAGGCTGTACCATGCAGAGCAAATACGGATTCGGCACCGAACTCGAAATGTCCTTTGCGGTAGCCGTCGAGCGCGTCACGCAGGCCTTGCAGGTCGAAGGCTTCGGTGTGCTCGCGGACATCGACGTAGCCGCGACCCTGCAGAAGAAACTCAACCAGATGATGCCGCCCTACCGCATTCTGGGCGCCTGCAATCCCTCATTGGCCCACCGGGCCCTGGAAGTAGAACCGTCCATTGGCCTCTTGCTGCCCTGCAACGTGGTCGTGCGTGAGGACGCAGCGGGCAAGGTGCATGTGGAATTCATGGATCCCCAGGTTGTGCTGACGCTGGTGGACAAACCCGAGATTGCCGAACTCGCCGGCGAGGTGCGTCAGAAGCTGGAGCGGGTGCTGACCACCCTGGGCGGCGCGGCGCCTGAGACGGGGCCGACGGCGGATGAGCCGATGACCCAAATGCAGGCGCGCATGCAGCGGATGCAGGCACAAATGGAAAGAATCCGCCAAGCCCAGGATCCCACGGAGCGCCAACGCCTCATGCAGGAACACATGCAGGCCATGCGTGAGAGCATGCGCACAATGCATGGCATGATGGGTAGCAGCATGCAAGGCAAATGCATGTGCTGCGGCCGTTAGGACATTGCACGTGTGAGTTCTTCTGCCCTGTTTCGACCGCGAGGACGCTCCCATGGCCATTATCCCGCGCGACACCATGCCCGACAGCACGCTAGCCTTCGCACTGGAGGGCTACACCTTCATCCGCAGACGCTGCCAACGATATCGCGCGGACATCTTCCAGACACGTCTGCTATTCCAGAGGACCATTTGCATGCTCGGCGCGGAGGCGGCCGAGCTCTTTTACGATACCGACCGGTTTGAACGCAGCGGCGCCGCTCCCCGGCGAGTGCAGGAAACCCTGTTCGGCCGTGGTGGCGTGCAGGGAATGGATGGCACAGCCCATCGACACCGGAAGGCGATGTTCATGGAGCTCATGAGTCCTGCCAGCATCCAGCGGCTGGCCGAGCTGAGCGTCGAGCAGTGGCGTGTCCATACCGAAAAGTGGCGGCGGATGGACACGGTGGTGCTGCTGAGCGAGACACAGGAAATCCTGTGCCGCACCGTGTGCGCCTGGGCTGGCGTGCCACTCGCGGAAGCGGAGGTCGAACAAAGAACCAAGGACTTTGTCGCCATGATCGAGGGGGGCGGCGCAATCGGTCCGCGGCACTGGCGCGGACGGCGTGCGCGCAACCGGGCGGAACACTGGCTTGGCGATCTCATCGAGAAGGTGCGCCGCCAAGAGATGCCGGCCGAGGCGGACAACGCACTTGCCGTTGTCGCCCTACACCGCGACATGAACGGGGAGCTACTCGACAAGCAGGTGGCCGCCGTGGAACTCATCAACGTCCTGCGCCCGACCGTGGCAGTGGCTTGGTACACCACCTTCGCGGCATTGGCGTTGCATCAGCACCCGGAATGTCGGCGAGAGCTCGACACAGATGGCTATCTTGAACTGTTCGTGCAGGAAGTGCGCCGATTTTATCCCTTCTTTCCCGTAGTGGCGGCGCGCGTGCGCCACGACTTCGAGTGGCGTGGCTACCCCTTTCCCAAAGGAGTGCGGGTACTGCTTGACCTCTACGGCACCAACCACGATCCCAGGCAGTGGGACCACCCGGAGCAGTTTCGGCCGGAGCGCTTCCGTCACTGGGATGGAGGTGCATTCAACTTCATTCCGCAGGGCGGAGGCGATCACTATCGGCAGCATCGCTGTCCGGGTGAGTGGATCACCATTGCGCTCATGAAAGCGGCAATCATGCTGCTAATCCGGCTGGATTACGACGTACCGACACAGGATTTGCGCGTCAGCCTCATGCGCATGCCCACAGCGCCGAAAAGCGGTTTTGTCATTCAGCACGTCGGGGAGACCAGAGGAGGCGTGCAAGTGCCTAAGCCAAGGTAATCGGAGATACTCTATGAACATTAAACTAGTAACTACCCGCAGCTGCCATTGTAACGCCATCGAGCAGGAACTGCGGGACTTGGGTCTCGACTACGAATTCCTTTACGCCGAAGAGCAGCCGGAATTGGTGGCGCGCTTCGCCATTCGCCACTGCCCCATGCTGATCATCGATGACATGCATGTCATTCCGGTGGATGGTCAGAGCGAGGGGCAGCTCAGAGCCCTGTTGCAGTTGTAGTAACGGCACGCCCGGCTTGATCGGGAGCGCCGCTGGTTCATGTCAAACCCGCAGTATTTCAACCTGGAGGTGATCCATGAACAGTCACAATGGGGTTGCGGCTTTTTCTGTTGCAAGCCTGCTGGCCGGGCTGCTGACCACATCCGCGCTTAGCGCCGCGGATCAGCCCACACCTCAGAGCGGTCGCACGGCTCCAGCTGACTGGATGCTGGCACAAATGTGGGGGAACGGCTGGGGCATGCGAGACGGCATGTGCGACGGCTGGATGGAGGGCATGATGATGGGCGGCCAGATGCCGCGTGGCACTGACCCTGCCCAGTTGCCGAACCCCCAGGCGCCAGGCGCCCGGCTGTTGAATCAATATTGCACCCAGTGCCACGGCCTGCCCACGCCGGCATTGCACAGTGCCGCCGGCTGGCCACCGGTTGTCGAGCGCATGAACGCCCGCATGCAATGGATGAGCCGCAATAGCCGCATGCCGATCAAGGCGCCAAATGCAGCAGAGTTCAGAAGCATAGTGGAGTACTTGCAGCGGCATGCTGGCCAAGGTGGGTGATTGAGAGAACCAGTACACTGGCTCATGCTGACGAGCCCGTGTACTGTGCGAGCTTACACGTTGAAACGGAGGAGATATTCATGGGCATGTTGTTGCTCCTGCTGGTCCTCTTGTTTCTGGTGCCGCTTGGAAAAGGCATTGACTATCCGGGAAGAGCGATATGCCCGGGGCGAGTTGGACCGGGAGGGGCTTTTGCAAAAGCGCGCCGACCTGTTTCAAGACTGGAAAAAGAGCGGAGTCCTCATGCGTGCGGGCATATCCAGCAGTACCGGCATTTCCACCTTGGAAATAGACGAAAAAACTGTACAAATGAAAACGTGTCACGGTAAGCTAAACAAATGACACGCATAGCCCACAATGCCGCTCTGTTCCTCCTCTTGGCCTTTCTGGTCAACACGGGCGGCTGGACGTTCGATCGCGCGATTCTTGAGGACATAGTCTTCGAGGCGCAGCGTACCAGTGTCTCGGCGGATAGCCACTATCTTGACCTGGGTAGTACGAACGCGTCCGCGGAGCACGACGGCAAGACGCAAAATGTCTGCAATCACGGCTGTCACTTCCTTACCCACTTTCAAGGTGAAATCAGCCAGGATTTCCAGTGGTCTGTCGCCGCTATGCCCCAAGAACGGATCGCTCACACCCGCTCCACGCCAAGCAGCTACTCCCCCACTACTCCACTGCGTCCTCCGCGCCTCCTCGCCTGGATTTAAGCCCGTCTGATTAGCGGTTAAATCCCGAGTGCTTGCGTCCGTGCCGAACGGGCGCAGCGCTCACACGCGAAGGAGTAATCGTGGAATCTCGTCATGTCTTGCACGCTGCCGTGCGCTCCGCGCCGGCTCGTGCCTATCGCCGGCTCCGTCTTGCGGTGCTGGCAACTGTCTTCAACTTTGTTTGCGGCACCGCCGCTTGGGCGCAGCCGCTCACGTTGGAACAGGCTTGGCAGCAAGCCGAAGCCGCCAATCCCGCCTTGCAGGCCGTCCAGGCCAATCTGAGCACCGCCCGCGGTCAGCAACGTGATGCCCGGGCACCGCTGTGGAACAACCCCACCGTTTCCGGCGAGTGGTTGCGGCGCCGGATCCCGGAGCCCGGCCAGGCGGTGACCAACACCCGCGACTGGAGCGCGGGACTTGCACAGACCTTTGAGACCGCCGGCCAGCAGGGGCTTCGCCGTCGCATTGCCGAGGACAACATGGCGGCGACGCAGGCCGACATCCTGGATGTGCGCCGCCAACTGCGGCTGGAAGTGGCCCAACGTTTCTTCCGGGTGCTGGGGCTACAGCAGCGCATCGCCATGGAGCGGGAAACGCTCCGGCTCATCGAGGACTCGGCAGCAGCCGTCCAGAAGCGTTTCAACGCCGGCGAGGATACGCGCCTGGACAACAACCTCGCCCAGGTCGAGGCCGAGCAGGCGCGCAACCAGATCCTGCTCCTCCAGGAGCAGTTGATCCAGGCGCGTTCGGACCTGGCGGCGCTGCTGCAATTGCCACCGCCGTCGCTGCCCGAAGTCAGCGGCACGCTGGACACCCCCCTGCCCCGCTACACCCTGGAGGAACTGCTTGCCAGCGTGGATCGGCGTCCCGACTTGCGCGCCGCGGCCCTGCGCGTGAACGGGGCCCGGAGCCTGCTTCGCCTGGAGCGCGCCGCCGTTTCGCCGGATGTCACTGTCGGGGTGAGCTATGGGCGCGAGGGCTCAGCCCTTGGTAACGACACCCTGCTGGGTGTCAACGTCGCCCTGCCCATTCCCCTCTTCCGCCGCAACGCCACCGGCATCGGCCGCGCCCAAACCGAGCTCACCCAACGCGAAATCGACCAGCGGGCGTTGAGCCGCGACGCCCGCGCCCAGCTTCAGGCCCTGTGGCGCCAGTGGGAAAGCCTGGTCGCTCGCGTCGAGCGGCTGCAGCGCGAGGTCCTGCCCCGGCTGGAGGAAAACCAGCGCCTGTCCCGCATCGCTTACCGCGAGGGCGAGATCGGACTGCTGCAGTTGCTGCTGCTCAACCGCCAAGTCCTGGACAGCCGGCGCAACCTGCTGGAGGCCCAGACCGAATTGCGCCTGACGCAATTGGCGATCGAGGGAACGTCCGGCTGGCCGGGTGCATCCGGCCCCCTGGCCGAGGCGCCGTCTCCTGTAAACCCGAATATGGTGAATCCATGAAAAGAATCCTCAAAGATTGCATCGCGCGTCAGCCGGCCGCCCTGCTTACCGCCTTTGTCGTGTTGCTCGCCACGCTGGCCCTGCCGGGTTGCGGCCGCGACCAGCAGAAGCAAGACGAAGTACCGGCTGCCGAGAAATCCATTGCCCAGCCGGCATCCGGCGCACCTGAAAAGAGCCTGCTGAAGCTCGGCGCCGAAGAAGCCCGCACTGCGGGTCTTCGTACCGCGCCGGTGCAGTTGCAGGATGTCGCCGAGCGTGTGATTGTCACGGCGACCATCCAGCCAAACCAGAACCGGATAGCGCATGTGGCACCGCTGATCGCCGGCCGCCTGACCCGCGTCGATGCCAATCTCGGAGACCGGGTCCGGCGCGGCCAGGTGCTTGCGGTGGTCAATAGCGTCGAGGCCGGCCAGGCGCGCGCAAGCTACCAACAGGCGCAAAGCGAGCACTTGCTTGCCCAGGCAAATTTTGAACGCGCCGAGCGCCTGTATCGGCAGCAGATCGTGGCGCAAAAGGATTACCTGCGGGCCCGGGCCGAACTGCAGCAAGCCCAAGCCAACTTGCGTGCCGCGCGCGAACGGCTGCATACCTATGGCGTGGCCGTCAAAAGCGACGGCGAGCCCTCGGTGGTGCCTGTGACCGCGCCCATTGCCGGCATGGTGATCGAGAAAAAGGCCGTTATCGGCGAGCTGGCGGGTCCGGATCAACCCCTCTTTACCGTGGCGGATCTGTCCAACATGTGGATTGAGGCGGACATCTTTGAAAAGGATCTGGGCAAGCTGCGGCCAGGCCTGTCGGCCGATGTCACTATCGCAGCCTATCCCGGTGAACGCTTCGAAGGCCGGGTCACCTATCTCAGCCCGGTCGTGGACCCGGAGACGCGCACCATCAAGGCGCGGGTGGAGGTTGCCAATCCGGAAGGCCGCTTACGGCCCAACATGTTCGCCACCGTCGCCATCGAGACACTCGCCCGCAAACAGGTGCTCCAAGTGCCCGATGATGCCGTGGTGCTGCTGCAGGGCCAGCCGACCGTCTTTGTGGCCGAGGCTGACGGCTTCCAGCCCCGCGCGGTGCGGCCCGGCGAAAAGTTCGGCGGCCAGACCCTGATTCAGGCGGGACTGAAACCGGGTGAACGGGTGGTGGTCAGTGGAGCTTACGCCTTGAAGGCGCGTCTATTGAAGTCGCAGATCGGCGATGCGGATTAAGGGGAAAATGTAATGCTGAATACCATCGTCGATCTCTCCCTACGCTACAAAGTGCTGGTACTGGTGGGTTTCTTGATCATTGTCGGGCTGGGCGTGAAGGCCTGGCGAGAAGTGCCGGTGGATGCCTTCCCGGACGTCACCCCGGTACAGGTCAACATCTACACCGAATCCCCCGGGCTGGCCGCCGAAGACGTGGAAAAGCTTCTGACCTTCCCGGTGGAGTCCGCCATGGCCGGTCTGCCCGGCGTGGACCAGATCCGCTCGGTCTCGCTCTTCGGTCTCTCCTACGTCAGCGTCTATTTCGAGGACAATATCGATATCTACTTCGCCCGCCAGCGCGTAGCGGAGAAGTTGCAGGAAGTGCGTTCCCGCATCCCTGAAGGTTATGGCGAACCGGAACTGGGGCCCAATACCTCAGGCCTGGGCCAGGTGTTCTGGTACACCATCGAGGCGGCCGACCAAAAGCTCTCCGAAATGGATCTGCGCACCCTGCAGGACTGGACCGTACGCATGGTGCTGCGCACCGCGCCGGGCGTGGACGACGTCATGTCCTGGGGCGGCCAAGAGAAGCAGTATCAGGTGCTGATCAATCCTCAGCAACTCATCAAGTACGGCCTGACCTACAAGGGAGTGATGGAGGCCATCATGACCAACAACCGTCAGGTGGGTGGGCAGTACATCAATCTGGGCCAGGAACAGTATCTGGTACGCGGTTTGGGTCTGGTGGGCAACGTCCAGGATATCGGCAACATCGTGATCGCCGAGCGCGAGGGTACGCCGGTCTACGTGCGCGATGTGGCGTCGGTCACGGAAGCCCCGGCATTGCGCTTTGGCGCCGTCACCAGGGACGGCAGGGAGGTCGTGCTTGGCATGGCGCTCGCCCGCATCGGTGAAAACGCCAAGAACGTAGTGGACGCAGTCAAGGCCAAGCTTGCGCAGGTCAAACAGGCCTTGCCCGCCGGCGTGACCGTCAATCCCGTCTACGACCGCACCGCCTTGGTGGAAAAGGCGGTCAGCACCGCCGAGCGGGCACTGATCGAAGGTTCGATTCTGGTGGCCATCGTACTTTTCCTGTTCCTTGGGGAGATCCGCTCCGCCATCGTGGTGATCATCGCTCTGCCCCTGGCCATGCTGATCGCCTTCATCCTCATGCAGCAGACGGGGCTCTCGGCCAATCTGATGTCGCTCGCCGGTTTGGCCATCGGCATCGGCATGATGGTGGACGGAGCGGTGGTGATGGTGGAAAACAGCTTCCGCCTGCTGGGCCATCAAGTGGGCAAGACGGTCAACAAGACCCATGTGATCCTGGAAGCGGCGCGCGAGGTGATGAACCCCATCGCTTTCGCCATCATGATCATTATCGTGGTCTTTTTGCCGCTCTTCTCGCTTTCGGGACTCGAGGGCAAGCTCTTCAAGCCCATGGCCTTCACCATCAGCTTCGCCATGCTCGGTTCGCTGTTCCTGACCATGACCCTGATCCCGGTGCTGGCGGCGCTGATCCTCAAGCCCAAGGAGGAAAAGGACACCTTCGTGGTGCGCTGGGCGAAAAAGCTCTATCTGCCGCGCCTGGATTGGGCGCTGGACCACAAGCCGGTCATGATCGGCGGCGCCTTGGCGCTGCTGCTCGTCTCCATCGGCCTCTTTCCCTTTCTCGGCAAGGAGTTCATGCCGACCTTGCAGGAAGGCAGCATCATGTTCCGGGTGACCAGCATTCCCTCTACCAACCTCGATGAATCCATCCGGATCTCGGAAAGCGTCGAAACCGCTCTCAAGCGCTTCCCGCAAACCCAGTCGGCGCTCGCCATGATCGGCCGCGCGGAAAAGGGCGAGACGGCGGACGTCAACTACATGGAGATCCTGGTCGATCTGAAACCCCGGGAGCAGTGGCCGCAGGACGTGTCCTTCCAGGAGCTGAGCCGGCAAATGCAAGAAAGCCTGGAAAAACAGGTGCCCACCGCAGTGATCGCCGCCACCCAGCCGATCCAGATGCGCGTGGAGGAACTCATTTCCGGCGTGCGCGCCACCTTGGCCCTGAAGCTTTATGGTGAGGACCTGGCCACTCTGGACCGTCTGTCGGGGCAGCTCAAGGCGGTCTTGGAGAGGGTACCCGGAGTTGCGGATCTTTCCCTGGAGGCCAACAAGGGCAAGCCGCAACTCGTCATCCGCCTCGACCGGCAGGCGGCTGCGCGTTACGGCATCAACGCCGACGACGTGCTGGAGGTGGTGCAAGCGGGCATTGGCGGCAAGACGGTCAGCACCCTGATCGATGGTGTCAAGCGCTTCGACATTCTGGTTTGGCTCGATGCCAAGGACCGCAGCAGCGTGGCGGCCATCCAAAACATTCCGATCCGGACCCAGGGTGGGGTGCTGGTGCCGTTGTCGCGCGTGGCCAGTGTGGAGATGGACGAAGGTTATTCCTTCGTGCGCCGCGAGCAGTTGCAGCGCTATGCCGTGATCCAGATGGACGTCAAGGGCCGTGATGTGAACAGCTTCGTGCAGGACGCCAATCAAGCCATCCAGCAGCAGGTGAAATTGCCGGCCGGTTACTGGATCGAGTGGGGCGGCGCCTTCGAGAACCAGCAGCGCGCCATGGCGACCCTGTCCATCATCGTGCCGCTGACCATCGGGCTCATCTTCATCCTACTCTACACGGCCTTCAATTCGCTCACCTACGCCACGCTCATCATCGCCAATGTGCCCTTCGCAATCATCGGCGGTGTGGTCGGGCTCTTCATTACCGGCCAATACGTCTCGGTCCCCTCGGCCATCGGCTTCATTGCTGTCTTTGGCGTCGCCATGCTGAACGGCATCGTCCTGGTATCGTTCATCAACGACCTGCGGCGGCAGGGTTACTCCGTACGCGAGGCGGTGCGCCAAGGCGCAGCGTTGCGCCTACGGCCGGTACTGATCACCGCCTCGGTGGCCATCCTTGGCCTCATCCCCATGCTGCTGTCCACCGGCGTGGGCGCAGAGACCCAGCGGCCCCTGGCCACCGTGGTGGTCGGCGGACTTTTCACATCCACGGCGCTCACCCTGCTTCTCCTGCCATTGATGTACGAATGGGTGGAGACCCGCCGGGAGCGCAAGCAGCAAGTCGATTGACACCAAGCCGGGTGGCCCATGCGGGCCGCCTGCCTTCGTCTAGGAGGATGTATGAAAGAGATCAATGCCATCATCCACAGCAACCGCATTGCCGATGTCTTGGATGCGCTGAAAGAAGCCGATTGCACGAGCGTCTGCGCGGCAGTTGTCAGAGGCCTTCTGAGAGCCATTGATACCCGCGAGCAGCACTACTCCGTGGAATTGGCCCAGGCCATCATCTTCGAGTACAAGCTGGAACTCGTGTGCGAGGACGACCAAGTCGAACGCTTGGTGGAGATCATCAAGCGCAATGCGCAGACGGGTCAAGCCAAGGCGGGCATGATTTATGTGACCGAAGTGCTGCAGGCGATCCCGATCACTGGCGAGCGGACCTAAAGCGGGCAAAGGGGATGCAGACATGACCGCGAAGCTGGCCTTGGATTTGTCACTTATCCTTCCCAACCTGCCGGATGAACATGACGCCTGCTTCCAGCGCTTGACGCAACTGTTGCAAGCGGAGGGCCTGGAGCAGGCCCATCTCATCCGCGAGGACGGCACCGCCCGCCTCTGCGTGCACTACGATCCGGCACATGTCGATGTCGCGCGGGTGCGCCAGCTCGTGCAGGCTGCCGGCGCTCAAATCGGTAAGCAGTACCAGCACGCGATGCTGCGCATCGATGGCATGGACTGCGCCGACTGTGCTGGCGTCATCGAGCATGCGCTCGGGCGCATGGACGGCGTGCTGGAGGCCTCGGTGAGCTATGCCGCCGAACGCCTGCGCCTGGAATACGACACCGAGAAAGTGTCCCTGGATGCCATCCGCCAGCGCATCGAGGCGCTCGGCTACAGCGTGATCGAGAAAGGCCGCGAGCGCGGTTGGCTTGCGGAGCACCGCGAACTCATTCTCAGTCTGCTGGCCGGTAGCCTTCTTCTTGCCGGCTGGTTGGGCGACCGCTTCGGCGGCCCGCCGCCGCTGTCGCTCGTCCTGTTCCTGGTCGCCTACGCCGCTGGCGGGTTCTACACGATGCGCGACGCTTGGCAGAGCCTGCGGAGCCGCCGCTTCGACATCGACCTCCTGATGATCGTGGCGGCAGCGGGCGCCGCCGCCCTGGGCGCCTGGGCGGAGGGCGCCCTGCTGCTTTTCCTCTTCAGCCTGGGCCACGCCCTCGAACATTTGGCCATGAACCGGGCGCGCAAAGCCATCGAGGCGTTGGCGGCGCTCGCCCCCAAAACCGCCCTCGTGCAGCGCGACGAGGCCGAGATCGAGGTAAGGGTGGAGGATCTGCAACGGGGCGACCGGGTGGTGGTGAAACCCGGTCAGCGCATTCCTGCCGACGGCCGCGTGGTTTCGGGCAGCTCGGCGGTGGATCAGTCGCCGATCACCGGCGAGTCTATGCCGGTCGACAAGTCGGTAGGGACCACCGTCTTTTCCGGTACCATCAATGGCGAAGGGGCGCTGGTTGTCGAGGCCACCAAGCTCGCGCGCGAGAGCACGCTGTCGCGCATGGTCGAGTTGGTGACCACTGCGCAGACGGAAAAGTCCCCAACGCAGCGCTTCACCGACCGTTTTGAGCGTGTTTTCGTTCCCGTCGTGCTCGTTGGCGCCGGACTCCTGATCGTGCTGCCACCCTTGTTTGGCATCCCTTTCGCGACATCATTCTACCGCGCCATGGCGGTGCTGGTGGCCGCCTCGCCTTGCGCCCTGGCCATCGCCACGCCTTCGGCCGTACTGTCCGGCGTTGCGCGCGCCGCGCGCGGCGGCGTGCTGGTCAAGGGCGGCGTCCACCTGGAGAACCTCGGTGCCTTGTCCGCCATCGCCTTCGACAAGACCGGCACCATCACCGAAGGCAAACCCCGCCTCACCGATGTCGTGGCCTTCAATGGCGACGAGGACTCGCTGCTGCGCACGGCCGCAGCGGTGGAAAGCCGCAGCGCGCATCCGCTGGCACAGGCGGTGCTAACGGCCGCGCGCGAGAGAAACCTGGATTGGCGCGAGCCCGAAGCCCTAGATTCCGTTACCGGGAAGGGGCTGCGGGCTCGGATCGAGGGGCGGGAAATCGCGGTCGGCAATTTGCGGCTCTTTGAGGGAGAGCCTCTGCCCGAGATCGTTGACCAGACCGTGACCCGTCTGGAAGAGGCCGGCAGAACCGTCATGCTGGTGCGCGCCGGCATCAACTTCCTTGGCGTGCTGGGTTTGGCGGACACGCCGCGTCCTGGCGTACGTGACATGCTGACGCAATTGCGCGGGCTGGGCATGCGCAGGACGATCCTGCTTACCGGCGACAACGAGCGCGCCGGGCGGGCTATCAGCCAGTCGGTCGGTCTGGATGAGGTCCTGGCGGGCCTCTTGCCGGAGGATAAGGTCCGGGCCGTCGGGGAACTGGAGCAAGCCTACGGCCCGGTGGCGATGGTGGGCGACGGCGTCAACGATGCACCGGCCATGGCCCGCGCGACCGTAGGTATCGCCATGGGCGGAGCCGGCACCGACGTGGCCCTGGAGACAGCAGACGTCGCGCTCATGGCCGATGACCTGTCGAAACTGCCCTTCGCCGTGGCGCTGAGCCGTGCGGCCCGGCAGGTGATCCGCCAGAATCTCTGGGTTTCGCTCGGCGTGGTAGCCCTGCTCATTCCCGCGACCCTGTTAGGTTGGGCGGGCATCGGCCTGGCGGTGCTGGTGCATGAGGGGTCCACCGTGCTGGTGGTTGTCAACGCCTTGCGTCTCCTGGCCTACCGGGAGGAAATCCGCCTGCCGGCAAACGGAGGCGCATCGTGAATTTCGACTGGCGGTTGGAGCTACTTTTCGTCGGGCGCACGCTGCTGGCCGCGTCCCTCGGCGGACTGATCGGCTGAAAGCGAAAGGTGGCAATCTTAGGCTGGAAACAACGAAAGGAGACAGTGTCATGGGATTCCTGGAACGTATATTGGAAAGGTTCGGCGGCCAGTTCGGTGGCCATCACGGTGGCTCCAAATACGGCGGCTATGGCGGCGGCCATCACGGTGGTGGCCGCCATGGCGGCGGGTACAATCAAGACTGGCCAGGCAATCCGCCCAGCAGCGGACCCACTCCGGGCGCCAGCGTTAATACGGGCCAGGTCTGCCCCAATTGCCGGACCGTCAATCCACCCGATGCCCGTTTCTGCATCCAGTGCGGCACACCGCTGAGCGCCATCACATGCCGCCATTGCGGTGCTGGGATACCACCGAACGCCCAGTTCTGCAGCCAATGCGGCCAGCCGCAGCGATAATTTCAGGAGAGCGCCATGTCCGGCCAGAGCTTGTTCAGCTATATGCTGTTACCGCTTGCCGTCACCATCCTGGGCGGCATCATCGCGGCTTTTCGGGCGCCGGGTCCGAAGCTAACGAGCGCCATCCAGCATTTCGCCGCCGGCGTCGTGTTCGCCGCCATCGGCCTGGAACTGCTGCCGGATCTGGTGGGCGAGCATGCGCCGTTGGAAGTATTGGTTGGTTTCACGGCCGGCGTCCTGCTGATGCTCGGGGTCAAGTGGCTCACCGAATTTCTGTGGCCCGAGCCATCCGCGAAGCCACGTGTCTCCCCTCGGGCTCGTCGAGGGCGAACATTTTTTCCCATTGGTCTCGTGGCTACCGTGACGGTGGACTTGATGATCGATGGATTTCTGATTGGCGTAGGATTCGCCGCGGGTGCAGAAAAGGGAAAAAATCTCATGATCGCACTCACTGTCGAACTCCTCTTTCTCGGGCTTTCCGTGTCGGCGGCCCTCGCTCAAAGCGGTGTGGGCCGCCTCACCAGCATCGTGACCACCACCATCATGGCTTTTTTCGTGGTCATCGGCAGTGTGACGGGCTTTTCCCTGTTGGCGGGCCTGCAGGGCCCGGCTCTGGCTGGCAGCATTGCTTTCGGCAGCTCGGCCCTGTTGTACCTGGTTACGGAAGAGCTGCTCGTGGAAGCACACGAGGTGCCGGAAACGCCCTGGCTGACTGCAATGTTCTTTGCCGGGTTTCTCCTCTTTTTGGAGCTGGGCATAACGAATACTTGAGCGCTGATGTAAATTGCAGAAGCACCCCTATCAGCCCGGGAATTTCGGGTAGATGGTTGGCACAAGCATGACAAACCATGAAAGGAGATGGCTATGATGCACTACTGGGACTGGGAAGATCGTTGGGGAATGGGGTGGGGAATGGGGCCCATGGGGTGGCTGCTCATGTTGCTGTTCTGGGTTGCGGTGATCGGGCTCGCGGTTTGGCTGGTCGTGCTTCTGAGCAGGCGGCAGGGTCGTTCTGACCAGAGTCGTTCTGGATCTTCGGTGGCGTTGGACATTCTCAAGGAGCGGTACGCCAGGGGCGAGATCGGCCAGGAAGAGTTCGAGCAGAAAAAGCGCGACTTACTCTGACGACCACGGCCGTGGCGGCCACCGCTGCAAGGGCCGGGCAAACCACGCCCGGCCTATTTCAGCAGCGCTCGTAGCGCATGGTTGCGTGCCTGCAGGTCATGGGCCAACTGGAGCGCCACCAGGTATTGAAAGTGTCGGGCGATGGGCGCGGCGGCGTTGAACAGGAGATGCCAAGCCGTATGCGGCAGGGCCCCCGCTGTCACGGGACCGCTAGCCGTGCAACTCGCCACCGCCGGGATACCCTCAATGAGGGACAGCAACCCGAAAAGCTCGCCGGGCCGCAGGGTTTTCAAATCCTGCCGTTCCCGCTTGATCGGGTCGTAACGGGACACCGTCACTTCTCCCTCAAGCAGCAGGTAAAGCGTCTGACCCGGTTCCCATTGTTGGATGAAGACATGACCGTTAGGGTAGTCATCCACGCGCATGGCTGTGGCCAAAGCGTTGATCTCGTTTTCTGAAAAGGCCTTGAAATCCGGCAGCGTCCGAATGAAATCCTTGAGAAACATCACTGTCCCCCCTCCGCGCCGGCGAGCTTGCGCAGCACCAGCTTGAACCATGCGGCGCCCGGATCGCCGCTGTCCTGAGCGATGATAGCGCATGCCGGCAGCTCCCATTGCCCGTCCGGCGCTTCCCGCAGGGCTTCATCGGAAGCACGCAGGCGTTCGGCCATCACCCCGATCAAGACGTGGGTGAGCACCCCGGCGACGGCCTCTTGCTCCCGCTTCAGGCGCTCGAAATCGTCATACTTCAGCTCCAAAAGCTGAAGCGCGGTCTCTGCCAGCACCGTCGCGCTGGCCGTCCGTTCTCCGCTAAACAGAGCCACCTCGCCAAGCCACTGGCCCGGCCCGAAGCGCCCCAGACGGATCGAACAGCCGCGCTCCTCAATGGCGACGGAGCAAACCCCTTCCATAACGAGATACAGGGCGTCCACTGGTCCCTGATCCTGAATAACGACCGTGCCGATCGGCACACGCCGGGGGCGCATCAGATCCTGCAAGGCACGCACGCCCTCCCGGCCCAGTTGTTCGGCCAAGCTCGGAAAGTTAGTCTCCAAGGCTCCAGCCATCCTTTTCCTCCTGTCCGGGTTAGCCAATGGGGTACCGCAGCCCTGCGGGCGGGACCGTTTGCTGTCCATTATGCACATGGGTCTTCCGGATTTCAAAGGCAAATTAGCGAATCTGCCACGCCTCCACTTCCCGCCTGCGCCGTTAGCAACAATACGGATGAGCCGCTGGTGATTCTGTAAACCTCCCCAAATCAGTGCCACTCATTACTAGAAGTGTCGGGGGGTGAGCACGTGCTACTCGACGGGGTCAAAGCGTCAAGCGCGTCGTGCGGTAAGAGCTCGTTGTCATCCGCGATCCAGGCTGCCGTCCGCTCGCGGACTGCTTCCAGCGTCCTGAACACCTACATGTCCAGCACCGCTTCCCGGTAACTGCGGTTCAATCGTTCAATGAATCCGTTCTGCATAGGCCGCCCGGGCTGGATGAACTCCAGTGCCACGCCATGCTGCTGCGCCCAGTCGACCAAGACGCCAGCGATAAATGCGGGCCCGTTGTCCATCCGTATCCTCGCCGGATAACCGCGCCAGGCGGCGATGCTTTCCAGTACCCGTACCACCCGAACTGCGGGCAGATACAGGTCAACCTCGATGGCCAGCACTTCGCGGTTGAAGTCGTCGGCCACGTTAAAGGTGCGACACCGCCGTCCGCACCACAGCGCATCGCTCATGAAGTCCATCGACCAGCTTTGGTTGGCCTCAGCCGGCACCGCCAGCGACTTGGGATCCCGGGGCGGCAACCGCTTCTTGCCCAGCCGTCGCCGATCCAGGCCCAGTGCGCAGTACACACGGTGCACCCGCTTGTGGTTCCAGCCCAACCGGCGTCGCCGAATGAGCTTGTAATCCTTGCCCAACCCCCGATCCGGGAACAAGGAAACCGCCCGACAGGCTGCACGCTGGCTCAAGCCATGTTGCCGAAGCTCCTGGACCATCCAGCGCTTCTCGTCGGGGGTCAGCGCTTTACATTCAGAACTTCCTTGATCGCCCGGTTCTCCAGGCACAGATCAGCCATCAGCCGCTTGAGCTTGCGGTGCTCCTTTTCCCGTTCCCTCAGGCGCTTTTCAATGTCCCAAGGATCTGACTCTCGCTAAACTTGCTCTTGCGCATCTTGGCATCTTGGCCTCTTGGCAACATAGGGTGCAAGACCTCCAGTTATGCATGGCCCGATTTTAGGGGAGGTTTACAACACCAGTGCCACGGCTCATAACCGTAGCCATATGGGTTATTTTCCGGGTAAGACAGAAAGAAACCGTAGCGCTGAGCGTTGGCGCTCAGCCAGGCGAAGGCCGGGGTGCGATCGAAACTGTTGGCGGACGGCCGGTAGCCGGCGGTAGTCACATCCACGGCGCGGCCGGTATGGTGCTCGCTGAAGCCGGGCGGCGCGTAGACCGCCAAAACCTCTGCCAGCGTCCGCCCCCGGGCCACATGGCTTCGAATGATCTCGAACTGTCGCTCGAAGCTGCGAAAGCCCGATTGGATCGCCAAGCTGACCCCGTCGGCAGCCGCGGCCGCCCGCATCCGGCACCAGGCTGCGCCCGCGACCGGCGTCAGGCGGTGCTCCCGGCCGTGGGCATCGACTTCCACCAGCGTGAGCACTCGGGCCTCCGGGCAGACCGGCAGTCGGCGCGCCCACACCGCGGCGGCGTCGGTGCCCAGCGCCGCCAGGGCCGTTTCGATGCGCACCAGGTAATCGGCCTCCTGCAAATCGGGCAAGACCGGCTCAGCGAAAGACTTCGCCATGTTCACTCGCCACCCGCTTCGGGCGCCTGGGTACCGTGCATTTCGTCAACCCGGGCCTTGTGCCGCACGAGCCGGTGGTCCCGATAGTCGGCCAGCGCCTGTTCGATCTCCGCTCGGCTGTTCATGACAAAGGGACCGTACTGGACGATGGGCTCGCGCAAAGGGCGCCCGGCGACCAGCAGGAAGCGGGCCTCCCGGCTGCCCGCCTGCACGAGGACCCGCTCGCCGGGCCCCAGCACGGCTAACTGGTCCGCCGGGATGCTTTTGTCATTCAGCCGGATCTCGCCCTCGAAGACATAGAGAAACACCGTCCAGTCCGCATCCACCGGGACGCTGAAGGCGTGGCCAGCGGCCAGGGTGACGTCGAGATAGCGCAGGCCGGTATGCGGATCCGCGACGGGGCCGCGCTGCCCGCCCCACTCGCCGCTCAGCACCCGCACCAGCACCCCCTCCTCCTCGACGGTCGGAATGGCCTCGGGCGCGATATCCTGATAAGCAGGCTCACTCATCTTCTCGCTGGCCGGCAGGTTGATCCATAATTGGAAGCCGCGCATGCGGCCCTCGCGCTGCTGCGGCATTTCGGAGTGGATCACTCCGCTCGCCGCTTTCATCCACTGCGCCCCGCCGGCGCGCAGATCCCCGCGGTTGCCCATGCTGTCGTGGTGCAGCATGTGGCCGTCGAGCAGGTAGGTAAGCGTGACGAAGCCCCGGTGCGGATGCTCCGGGAAACCGGCGATGTAGTCGTCGGGATTGTTGCTGCTGAAATGGTCCAGCATCAGAAAGGGGTCCAGGTGCGGACGCTGCCGGGTCCCGATGCTGCGGCGCACGGTCACGCCCGCCCCTTCGGTGACCTGGGTGGCCGGAATGAGTTGCATCAGTTCGCGTGTGCTCATCTTCGCCTCCGCCGATCGGCGCTACGACTGGTCATCCCGCCCGGCCGGCCGCGCCGGCCGGGCACTTGATTGCTTCAAGCATAGCGCCAATTCATCCTCCGGTCATGCCGTCGGCTCCGCCGAAGGGTCCAGTCGTGCTTCCACCGCGACCTTGCGCAACCGGCGCATTCGACTATCTGGATACATGCCCAGTGGTGGGTAGCTAAGAACAACGACAAAGACGACCAAGTCGCCCGGCTCACCCGAGTCGGGCTTTTTTGTGCCCCTTCCCCGCGGACTATGGCCAGGACCGGCCAGGATGCGCATAATGCAGGCAAGCAGCAGGAGGGGCGCCATGAAATTCAGCCAATTGGCCGTGGGCCAGGTGTTCGAGCATGCCGGCGAGCGCTACGTGAAGATCGGTCCACTGACCGCGCGCCACGAGCGCACCGGGCAGCAGAAATTCCTGGCGCGGGCCGCGCTGGTGCAGCCAATCGGCGGCTTCGCCCCGGAGAAAGCGGCCTCCAAGCGGGACGCACTGCCGGCGGACCAGGTGCTGGCCGCCTTCGAGAACTTCCATGACCGCTGCCTGCAAACGCTGGCGGAGTTGCACACCGAACTACCTCCCGCGCAGTGGGAACGCGCGCGCCAGCATCTGCGGGAAGCGCGCCAGGAGTTTCTGGACCGCTTGGCATGAGCAGACGCTGGCCGGCCGCAATCGACGGCCGGCGTGTGCCCCGCCGGGTTCACCCCTGCCCTGCCGCCTTCCGACAGACACCCAGCGCGAGTAACCGCCCCATGGAATGCAGACCTCATTGCGGGGCGTGCTGTATCGCCCTCTCCATTTCCTCCCCGATTCCGGGCATGCCCGGCGGCAAGCCCGCGGGCGTCCGCTGCACGCAGCTGACCGAAGATTTCCGCTGCGCCATTTTCGGGCATCCGGAGCGGCCCAAGTGTTGCTCGGGCCTCCAGCCTTCCATGGAAATGTGCGGCTCCCATCGTGAAGCGGCTTTGGCTTGGATGGCTTGGCTGGAAGAGGCGACCCGGCCGGAGGACTGATGCGTCGATGCCGTCTGCCGTGCCGCGGCATCCGAGTTCTTCCGCGGCTGCTCAGGTGACGCTCACCCCGAAGAGATGGCCGACGCCGTAAGTGGCGGTGCCGGCCAAGACACCGATGAACATCATGCGCAGCCCGCTGCGCAGCGCCGAACGGCCGGTGAACAGGCTGGTGGCTGCCCCGACCGCGCAGAGCGCACCCAGGGTCAGTGCGACCGTCGCGGCCAGGGCGTGCGCGTGCGCCCCGAGCAGGAATGGCAGGAGAGGGAGCACGGCGCCGGCCGCAAAAGCCAGAAACGAGGATCCGGCCGCACTCCAGGGGGAACCCAGCCCATTGGGATCAAGGCCCAGTTCCTCGCGCGCGAGGCTGTCCAAGGCATGTTGCGGGTCGGCCACCAGCGCCTGTGCCATACGCTCGGCATCCGCCGCCGGCAGGCCGCGCGCCTGATAGATGAGAGCCAGCTCTTCCGCCTCTTCCTGCGGGTAGGCCGCAATTCCTCCCGCTCCAGCCGAATCTGAAATTCGAACATCTCGCGTTGCGAGCGCATGGATACGTATTCCCCGGCAGCCATGGAAAAAGCGCCGGCCAGCCCGGTCAGCAGGATCACGCGATTGTCCACGGCGGCGCCGGCCATGCCCAGGATCAGGCTGGCATTGGACAACAGCCCGTCGTTGACCCCGAACACGGCGGCACGCAGATTGCCGCCACTGGTGAGAGCAGCATGCCGCTTTTCCGGCTCCTCCGCCGAAACGGGGTGCGGATGCGCGGGCGGCCGGGTATAAACCGACAATCCGCGCACCTTCATGGCGGCCAGGACCTGCAGCATGCGTCGGGGACCGACGCGGCGCAACAGTTGGGCCACGAGTCGCGTTCTGAGCGGCGGCCGATAATGGGCGGGCAACTGCAGGCCCTGCTGTCGCGCCAGCTCGGCCCAGGTGCGCGCCTGGTCCAGCGCGGCTTCGGCCAGATTGACAAACAAGCGCCCGCGGGCGCCGCTTTCAAGCTGGGCCAGCACCCGGTAGAGATAAGCGGAATTCTGCTCTTCGCGCCAGCTTTGCAGTGGGTCCATGCCCGCTCCTCAGCGTGCCGGCGCGTCCCGCTGGCTACCAGCGCCGCAGGGCGGCACTTGTTCACTCATGGCGTGCCGCGCGTGCCTGTCTGCAACCATCGGGCCGATGCGGACCGCCCTGTCCTCCCGGCACCCGGCCGGCATCAGTGCCGCCCGCCCGGCCGGATGCGTTCGAAGACGGGGTGGCCCATGAGCTGGTGCAGGACGGCGATGGCGACGTGGCCGCCCCAGTAGATCCACACGAAGGTGGCGATGAACTCGTGCGCCTCCCGATCGGTGTGCAGGGCGGGCGGCAAGTTACCGTTCTCCGGCAGCCACAGGAAGAGGATGAAGCCGGTCAGCGCCGAGCCGAGCACCGCCAGCAGGCCCAAGGCGTGGGTCAGGGCCGACAGGCCGCTGTGCTCCTCGCGCCAGGGCAGGCGCAGGCGCCGCAGCGACTGCAGATCGGCTTTCAGCGCGCGCCATTGCGCCGCCCGCAAGGGCAGCATGGTGCTCCAGCGTACCGGCGCCGGGCCGACCAGGCTCCAGACGAGATGCGCCAGGAC
>NZ_AUIS01000008.1:70566-148434 GCF_000423825.1 Thermithiobacillus tepidarius DSM 3134 | reverse complement strand
TCGATGGCCATCCAGTGATGGTCGCTCATCTCGCGCATGAACGTTTTCTCGAAATCCGCGCCGTTCAGGGCATCCAGCTCGCGCAGCATCTGCTGGTCGGCGGGGGACATGCGCGGTGTGTAGTTGATGTTGTACCAGTCGCGCAGCCAGGCCTGCATCTGCTGGATCTCCTGGGTCTGGGTCTTGACCACGTTGCTGCACAGGGTGCGCAGCTCCGGATGGCTGGCGTTGCCGGGCTTGAGGCAGATCTCGCCCATCTCGACTGCCATGGCGTGGTGATCGATCATGCTCTGCATGTACAGCGCTTCATAGCTGCGGGCGACCTCGGGCGGAACGTTGATGTGCGCGGCGGCGGGCCGGGCGGCCAGGGCGGCGAGCGCCAGCAGGGCCAGGAAGAGGAGGCGCTGCACGGTCGAGGCGGATCGGCGGTAAGTAGGGTATAGCATGGCTGACTCCTTGAGTATCCACGGGGAAACGCGCTGGTGCAGCAGCGGAAGGAGCAGCTTAGAGGACGCCACCGCCCCTGCCATGGGGCGAACTGCCTAGGCCATTCGGCGGCATGGCCAGGGCGGGCGGCTGCCCGCGGAGAATGCAGCTACGCGGTCGCGCCGCGACGGAACCGGGCCAGGCTCAGTGCCGTCCGTGCGGGTTGGCGATTGCCGGGCCGCGGGCGTGGTGGGCGGGCTTGATCACGTCGATTTCCGCCGCGGCCGCTTCGTCCAGGCACTGCTGCTCGACCTGCACCGTGGAGAAATAGATCCCGAAACGCTGCTGCAAGAGCGCGTGAATGCTTTGCAGAATGCGTTCTCCCTGCTGGTAATCCTGGACGCGCACGTGTCCGGAGAAGACATTGCGCCCCGAAGTCAGGCTCCAGGCGTGGACGTGATGGACGTCGGTGACGCCGGGAATGCCGCGGATGGCGGCCACCACCGCCTCCAGGTCCAGGTCCTGGGGCGTGCCTTGCAGCAGGATATGGAGGGCGTCGCGGATGATCTTCCAGGAGGCCCAGAACAGCACCAGGCCGAACAGCATGCCCAGGAGCGGATCGATGGCCAGAAAGCCGGTGAAGCGGATGACCAGGGCGGAGACCACGATGATGAGGCTGCCGACGAAGGTCTGGATAATGTGCCAGAAGGCGCCCTGCATGTTCAGGTTGCCCTTTTGGCCGCGGTAGAGCAGCAGGAGCGAAATCGTTTCGGTGACCAGCCCGCCGGCGGCGGCCAGCAGCATGGGACCGGTCGGCAGCTCGATCGGCGACATCAGGCGCATGGCGCCCATCCACAGCACGAGCACGGCCATGCCCGCGAGAAAGAGACCGTTGAACAGCGCGCCCACGATTTCGGCGCGCAGATAACCGAAGGTCTGGAAACGGTTGGCGCCGCGCCGGCTGAACTGGCTGGCGGCCAGGGCGAGCAGCACACCGCCGACGGCCGAGAAGGTGTGGAAAGCATCGGAGGTGACAGCCACCGAACCGGTCCACAGGCCGATGCCGAGTTCCACGAAAAAGTAGATGCCCGTCAGCCAGCCGGAGATGACGAGTGCCCGTCTGTCGGAGGTTTGCGGCAGGTGGCCGGCGGTTCCGTGCTGCATGCTCATGCGGTCTCCTGTTTTATCGGGTCGCTAGCCGACGTTGCGCGAGTCGAACTGCACTGGCACATCGAGCCGTGCGGCGGTCCGGCTGTTGAGGCGGGTTGGGACAGATACCCGGCGCAAGATGCGCCTGTGGATCCGGGTACGAATGCAATCCGTCAGGTGCGTCCTGCAAAAAAAGTTTTCAGTTCTCCCTCGTCGGGTTGCCTGGTGAACACCACCTGTCCGTCAACCACCAGGTTCGGCGAATGGCGGATGTGGTAGCGGGCCGCGACTTCGGGGTGGTCTTCCACGAACACCACTTGATGCGGAATGCCGAGATCGCGCAATTCCTTTTCCAGATTGGGACGATGGGTGCAGCCTTTGGTCGCGATGATTTGCACGTCCATTGTTCACCTTGTCATGTGCCGGGAAATCGACTGCAATGTATCCCCGAATGCTCAGGAGCGTGTCCTGAAGGGATGGTAAAAATAACGTCAAGCACGTTGCATCGGGCCTAAGGGTGGGCCTGAACCGGGTCAGGGAGCGGCTCTCGATGGACGCGGCAAGTCGGCGCGGCGGGTCAGGTGGATGGCGATCGCGCAGTCCGGGCGGTCGCGCCGAAAGCCGGTGAGCGACCAAGCCGCGTGCTCCGGCTCACCGGAGGCCAGCACGATCAGATTCCGCTCCTCCCCGAAACCCGGGTAAAGCGCGCCGTCATAGTGCGTAATCTCGATGCAGACATGCGCCGCATTGTCGCGCAGGTGGTAAGTGCCCAGGTAATGATACTGGGCGCTCCCGCCGAAGAGCCGGAATCCGTCGAAAACCAGTACGCCCGCCGCGGCCTCGCTGCCGAACGCCGACTCGAACGCCACCGACCACAAGCCTTCCAGGGTTGTTGACATGCGCGGCTCCTGCTGCGGGCAAGTGTCAATGCGGCCACTGCCAGTCGCGGATTTCCGGCAGGTCCTGGCCGTATTCGGTGATGTACTCCCTGTGCTCGATCAGCTTGTCGCGAATGGCCTGCTTGACGTAGGCGGCGTGGTAGCCGAGCTTGGGCACCCGGTCGATGACGTCGGCCACCAGGTGGAAGCGGTCGATGTCGTTGAGCACCGCCATGTCGAAGGGCGTGGTGGTGGTGCCCTTTTCCTTGAAGCCGCGCACGTGCAGGTTCTTGTGGTTGGTGCGGCGGTAGGTCAGGCGGTGGATCAGCCAGGGATAGCCGTGATAGGCGAAGATGATCGGCTTGTCGGTGGTGAAGAGGGTGTCGAAGTCGCGGTTGGACAGGCCGTGGGGGTGTTCCTCGGGCGGCTGCAGGGTCATGAGGTCGACCACGTTGACGACGCGCACCTTGATCTCGGGCAGGTGCTGGCGCATCAGGTCCACGGCCGCCAGGGTCTCCAGGGTCGGCACGTCGCCGGCGCAGGCCATCACCACGTCGGGCTCGCCGCCCTGGTCGCTGCTGGCCCAGGGCCAGATGCCGATGCCGGCGGTGCAGTGCTTGATGGCGGCATCCATGTCCAGCCACTGGGGCTCGGGCTGCTTGCCGGCGACGATGATGTTGATCAGGTTGCGGCTGCGCAGGCAGCGGTCGGTGACGAAGAGCAGGCTGTTGGCGTCGGGCGGCAGGTAGACCTGGACGATGCCCTGCTTGTTGACGGCCAGGTCGATGAAGCCCGGGTCCTGGTGGGAGAAGCCGTTGTGGTCCTGGCGCCAGACATGGGAGGTCAGCAGGTAGTTGAGCGAGGCGACGGGCCGCCGCCAGGGGATGTGCCGGCTGACCTCCAGCCACTTGGCGTGCTGGTTGAACATGGAATCGACGATGTGGATGAAGGCCTCGTAGCAGTCGAAAAGCCCGTGCCGGCCGGTGAGCAGGTAGCCCTCCAGCCAGCCCTGGCAGGTATGCTCGCTCAGGATTTCCATCACCCGGCCGTCGGGCGCCAGGTTCGCGTCCTGGGGCAGCCGTTCGGCCATCCAGGCGCGGTCGGTGACGTCGAAGACGGCGCTCAGGCGGTTGGAGGCGGTCTCGTCGGGCCCCATGATGCGGAAGTTGCGCGCCTCCTGGTTGAGCGTCAGCACGTCGCGCAGGAAGACGCCCATCTGCCGGGTTGCCTCGGCGCTCACCGCGCCCGGCGCCGGCACTTCGACGGCGTAGTCGCGGAAGTCGGGCAGGCGCAGGTCGCGCAGCAGGATGCCGCCGTTGGCGTGCGGGTTGGCGCCCATGCGCCGCTCGCCCGCGGGCGCCAGGGCGGCGAGCTCGGGCCGCAGGGTGCCGTGCTCGTCGAAGAGCTCCTCGGGCCGGTAGCTCTTCAGCCAGGCTTCGAGCAGGCGCACGTGCTCGGGTTTTTCCGCCATTTCGGCAAAGGGCACCTGGTGCGAGCGCCAGGAGCCTTCCGTCTGCTTGCCGTCCACTTCCTTGGGGCCGGTCCAACCCTTGGGGGTGCGCAGGATGATCATGGGCCAGCGCGGCCGTTCCAGCGGCCCGCCGTGGCGGGCACGGTGCTGGATGGCGCGGATTTCGCCGATCACCCGGTCCAGGGTGGCCGCCATCTGCTGATGCATGGGCGCGGGCTCGTCGCCCTCGACGAAATAGGGCTGGTAGCCGTAGCCGATGAAGAGATCTTCCAGCTCCTCGCGGCTGATGCGCGCCAGCACGGTCGGATTGGCGATCTTGTAGCCGTTCAGGTGCAGGATGGGCAGCACCGCGCCGTCGCGGGCCGGGTTGAGGAACTTGTTGGAGTGCCAGGCGGCGGCCAGCGCGCCGGTTTCCGCCTCGCCGTCGCCGACCACGCAGGCGGCGATGAGCTCAGGATTGTCGAAGACGGCGCCATAGGCATGGGACAGGGAATAGCCCAGCTCGCCGCCCTCGTTGATGGAGCCGGGGGTTTCCGGGGCGGTGTGGCTGGGGATGCCGCCCGGGAAGGAAAACTGCTTGAACAGCCGCTTCAGGCCCTCGGCGTTCTGCGGCACGTCGGGGTAGAGCTCGCTGTAGGTGCCTTCCAGGTAGGTGTTGGCGATCAGGGCCGGCGCGCCGTGGCCGGGGCCGGTGACGTAGATGACGTCGAGGTCGTGCTGCTTGATGACCCGGTTCAGGTGCACGTAGATGAAGCTCAGCCCCGGCGCGCTGCCCCAGTGGCCCAGCAGGCGCGGCTTGATGTGGGCCAGGGTCAGCGGCTCGCGCAGCAGGGGGTTGTCGAGCAGATAGATCTGGCCCACGGACAGGTAGTTGGCGGCCCGCCAGTAGGCATCCATCTTCTGCAAGAGGTCGGCGGAGAGGGGGCCCGGCTGGGCCGGCGTTGACGCTGCGCGTTCCATGATTGCTCCTCCTGGCGTGCGGGATGCGTACTTCCGGCGGCTGCGCGCCATAGTGTGATGCGATATGGAGTTGACCATCGGGGCCGCCGAAGTATCCGGCTCTGCGACGGAGGTCCGATGGGGCGTTTGCCGTCAGCGGGGAGGCGGCATCAGCAGCTCGCTTTCCGTATGCAGCTGATCGAGCATGTCCCGCATCATCTCCTGCTGGCGCAGTTGACGGGCCTCGTCGGCCTGCCGCCGCTGCTGCGGCTCGGCCGGGGTGGGTTGCCGCTGCCGCATCTGTTGCCGCATCATCTCCAGATCCCGCTGCATCATGTCCATGTGCTCGCGCAGCAGCCGCTGGCGCTCCGCCGTCCGGGCCCGCTGCGCCGCTTCGAGCTTGCGCTGGGATTGCAGGATCTGCTCCTGCAGCAGCCGCTGGTCGGTCTCGGAAGCCGCGGCGGCGGGCCCGGACAGGGCGGCGGCAATGGCGAGCCCGCAGGCGAGCAGGAGCCTGCCCACGTCCGGGCCGGCGCCGCGCATGCGCGCTACTGGCGCGGCAGCATATCCATGAGCAGCTGGTGTTCCCGCTGCATCTGCAGCAGCATCCGGTTCATCAGCTCCTGGTGTGCGGCCATCCATTCCTCGTGCTCCTGCATGCTGGTGCCGCGGCCGGGCGGGGTCATGCGCTGCAGCATCTGCATGTTTTCCTGCATCATGCGCATGTGCTCCTGCATCAGGCGCTGGCGCTCGGCGCCGCGGGCGCGCTCCGCCCGCTCCAGCCGCTGCTGGGCCTCTTGGATGCGTTGCTGCAGCAAGACCTGATTGGGGTTGGGGCCGGCCCAGCCGTTCAGGGGCAGGGCGAGGACCATGCTCAGGACGGTGAACTGGATCAGCTTTTTCACGGCGTTGCCCTCCTGGCGGCATGGCGGCGCGTGCCGCGGCCGCCGCTGCTTGTACTCCAAGCCGCCCAAGGCGGGCGGCGCTATTCCAGCAGATCCTTGCGTTTCTGCTCGTATTCGGCCTTGTCGATCTCGCCGCGGGCGTAGCGCTCCTTCAGGATCTCCAGCGCCGACGGCCCGGCGCGCGCCTGCCCGCGGGTAAGATAGACGATGAGCCAAACCGCCAGGCCGAGCACCGCGAGCCAGAAGAGCAGCATCAGGATCCAGCCCACGAAGCCCATGCCCCAGCCCCAATGACCGTCCCAGTAGTGCATCATGGCCGCCTCCTTGTGTTTTCCTGCCGCCGGCGGGCGGCGCTCACACCGCTTCCAGCGCCTCCTGAATCAGGCTGCGCACCTGCGCGGCCACGGGCTCGACCCGGGGGTTGCCGACCATGTTGAGCACCGGTTGCGGGTCCATGGCGGAAACGTGCACCTGGCCGGCGTCATCCTGGTAGACCACCACGTTGCAGGGCAGCAGCAGGCCGATCTCGCGCTCGGCGCTCAGGGCCTGGTGAGCCAACTTGGGATTGCAGGCGCCCAGGATGACGTAGGGCGGCATGTCCTCGCCCAGCTTCTGCTTCAGGGTGGCGGCCACGTCGATGCGCGTGAGCACGCCGAAGCCTTTTTCCTTCAGCGCCTCGGTGACGCGCGCCTCGGTTTCCTCGGGGCTCAGCTGGACCGTCTTGCCGAAACCGTACTGATGGGTGTTGAGCATCGTCGCTTCTCCTGTCGGTGAAAGCGGCCGCGGAATCGAGCCCGCGGCCAGGTTTGGGCGCCCGGCTCCTGAATGCGTTGCGGCTGGCAGGTGGGCGGCATGGCGCTGCGCGCCAATCGCGGGCAAGCCCGCTCCTACGTACCGGGACCGCGCCGAGCACACGGGAGTCCCCGCCCGCACCTGGCCGGAAAGCCGCGTGCACGATTCAAGAGACGGGCCTTTGCTTACTGTGACACGGGCATGGGCGGATTTGCTCCGCTGCCGCCCTGCGGCGGCAGCGGGCGCATGGGCATGTCCTGCTGCATGCCGGGACCCATGCCGCGGCGCGCGCCGCCCATGGTGGAGCGCATCTGCTGCATTTCCTGATGCATTTCCTGCATGTGCGTGCGCATCATCTGCCGCTGCTCCGCCATCAGGCGCTCGCGCTCGGCGCCGCGGGCGCGCTCGATCTTGTGCATCATTTCGTGCATTTGGAGCATGTGTTCCTGGCGCTCCCGGAGCATCTGGTCGGACATCATGGGCATCATGCCGGACTGGCCCCGCGGGCCGATGCCCGGCGTTCCCGGCGCGGGCGGGACCGGCGGCGGCAGCGCGGTCGCCGGGTTTTGGGCAGTCGGCGCCTGCTGCCCTTCCGGATCGGCGGGCGCGGTCTGGGCGTGGGCGGTGGACAGGGCCAGCGCCAGGACGGTGGCGCCGGCGATCCGGTTCAGGGAAAAGCGCGGTAGCTGCTGCATGATACACCTCCTCGCGTGAAGTGGACCCGGCTAGCGCGTAGCCGAGGTGATGCGGGTGATGAGATAGCGGCCGTCGGCGCTCTTGATCACGTCGAAGCTCACCTGCTGGCCGGGCTTGATCCTGGCCAGATCGGCCTTGCTCTGCACCTGGAAATCCATGGTCATGCCGGACCAGCCCAGGCTCGGGATGGGACCGTGGGTGATGTTGACCTTGCCGGCGGCGGCGTCCATCCGGTTGACCGTACCTTGGCCCGGGTGGGCCTGGACGGCGGTCTTCTGCGCCTGGGGACCGGCCGTGCTGCCCATGGCGGCGGCGGGCGCTGGCAGGGCCAAGGGCGCCAGCAGCGCCAGGGCGGGGAGTAGACGGGACATCGTTTGCTTCATGGAAAAGCCTCCTGCGTTGCAATGAATCACTCCGATCAGAAACTGCCAATGCCTTGCTTTCGATTCGCTGCGCCACCTCCTTGCCGGGCCGGGCTTGCTGTGAATGCGGGCCTCAGTTGCCTGGGTTCTCCCGGGTGAGCTGCTGCTGCAGTGTCCAGGCCTCGTCGGACCACAGGCTCTGGATGTAGCGCAGCACGGCCAGGCGGTCGGCTTCGTCGAGCTTGTCGCCCATGGGCGGCATGGCGCCCCGGTAGAACTCGCCGTAGCTCAGGCCGCCGTCGCGCATGATGCGCAGCAGCAGCTGGTCCGAGTGATGCCAGTCGTGCGCCGTGCCGTTCAGCGGCGGCGGGGGCCAGGTGCCGTCCGGCCTGCGCTTTTGCCAGTTGGGCGCGCCCTCGGCGAGCTGGCCGTGGCAGCTGGCGCAGTGGGCCACGAAAAGCTCGCGGCCGCGCACCACCTGGGCCGGATCGAAGCCGCGCCTGTCCAGTCGCTGGCGGTAGGTCTTGGCGTCCACGTCGGCGCCGAGCTTGGCCGGGTCGGCGAGTGCCGCTTCCACCCGTGCGGCTGGCACCGGGTCCTGGTCGCCCGGGGACGGCTGGCAGGCGGCCAGCAGCAGGGGCAGGAGCGCGCACCCCGCGCGCGCAACGGCTCTTTTCATCAGTGGTCTCCCTCCTCATCGGTGTGGTCGGCATCCGGCGCCGCGGCTTCGCCCGTGCCCGGATGCTCATGCGCGCCGGCGGCGGGCAGCGACATGACGCCGAGGCCGTGGCGGAACACCAGTTCTCCGCCGCGCCAGGCGGTGCCGGCCAATGCGCCGAAAGCGAGCAGCAGGGCCAGGGCGAGCGGCCAGTGGATGGGCCGGCGCACCCAGTGGCGGCGCACGGACCAGACGCTGAGCACCAGGAAGATCAGCACCGTGGCGATGGCCCAGTTGCGGTGCTCGGTCATGGCCAGGTGCGAGGGCGTGTCGTGGGCCACGGTGTTGTAGGCGTACCAGCCGGTCAGCGCGGTGAGCACGGCGAAGGCCGTGCCGCTCCACAGGTTCCAGCGCGCCGTGGCCGACCAGTCGCGGCGCAGCCGTTCGCTGCGCGTCAGCAGGGTCAGCAGATGGAAGAGCACCGCCATGCTCAGCAGCCCGACGGCGAAGTGGACGAAGACGGGATGCCAGTTGGGGATGATGGCCATGGCTCAGTACCACACCCGCAGGCCGGCGACGAGGGCGGTGTTGTCCACCTCCTCGCCGGCGCGCCGGGCGAAATCGGCGGTGCCGCCGAACTTGCGGTCCCAGGACACGCCGATGTAGGGCGCGAACTCCCGCCGGATCTCGTAACGCAGCCGCAGGCCCAGCTCCATGTTGTTGACGCCGGAGCCGAGCTCGAAGTCCTCCACCCGGCGCGCGGAGGCGTTCACCTCCAGGCGCGGCTGGAGGACCAGCCGTTGGGTGAACAGTAGGTCGTACTCGGCGGTCAGGCGCGCGGACAGTTCGCCTTTGTCGCTCAAAAAGAGCGCGGGCTCCACGTCGAACCAGTAGGGCGCCAGTCCCTGCAGGCCGACGACCAGGAAGGTGCGCGAGGGATTGTCATCGCGGCCGAAGCGGGTGTCGTAGCGCACGCCGGCCTGGAAGTCCCAGTAGGGTGCGATCAGCCGGCTGTAGAGGGCCTGCACTTCGGCCTCGCCGCGGGCGCGCGCCGCCCGGCTCTGGCCTTCGGTCTTGATCCACAGCTTGTGGTAGTCGCGGCCGACCCAGCCCTGGGCGTCCCAGTAGATGCTGTTGGCGCCCTGATTCCACTGGTGTTCGAGCTGGTCGATGAGAATGAAGCTGTAGATGGCGTCGTCCATGACCGGCGGCACCTGGGTGCCGGTGGCCTCGGCCGCCGTCTCCTGCGCCTGGGCGGCGGCCGGGAGCAGGGCGGCGATGAGCAGGGCGCCGAGACGGTGGCGCATCGCATTACGGGTGTTGTGCATGGCCGGCCTCCTGGGGTTGGGATACTTCCACGACGCGGAACATGCCCGCTTCCATGTGGTAGAGCAGGTGGCAATGGAACGCCCAGCGTCCCGGCTCGTCGGCGGTGATCAGCAGGGACAGCCGCTCGGCCGGCTTGACGTTGATGGTGTGCTTGAGCGGCCCCTCATCGCCGTGGCCGTTCTCCAGCATCATGAACATGCCGTGCAGGTGGATGGGGTGCTCCATCATGGTGTCGTTGACCAGGATGAGGCGCAGGCGCTCGCCGTAGTGGAAGGGGATCGGCGCCTTCACCTCGGAGAACTTCTTGCCGTCGAAGGACCACATGAAGCGCTCCATGTTGCCGGTGAGATGCAGCTCCACGTCGCGGCTCGGCGCCCGGCGGTCATGGTAGGGCTTGAGCGCGCGCAGATCGGTGTAGACCAGTACCCGCCGGCCGTCGTGGCCGAGGCCGTCGCCCGGCTCGTCGAGGCGGTTCTTGGTTTCCATGGGCGACACGGCGTTGCCGGGACCGTGGTGGTCCGGGCCGTGCTTGACCGGCGGATCGCCGGGCAGGGTGCCGGCGGGATCGCCCGCGGCCCGCGCCGTATCGGCGGCGCCGTGCGTCATGCCCGGCATGGCGCCGCCGTGGTCGCCGTGATCCATGCCGGGCGTCGATGCCTGGCCTGGGCGCGTGTCCGTCGCGGCCGCGCCGTGGTCCATGCCCGGCATCGAGCCGCTGCTTTGTCCCTGCGGCATCCCGCCATCGCCGCCGTGGCCGCCGTGATCCATGCCGAACATGCCCATGTCGGCCATGGTGCGCAGCGGCCGCCGGCGGCGTGCCGGGATGGGCGCGCTCATGCCCGGGCGCGGAGCCAGGGTGCCGCGCGCGAAGCCGCTGCGGTCCTCGGGCTCGGCGAAGACGGTGTAGGCTCGGTCTTCCCGCGGCTCGACGATGACGTCGTAGGTCTCGGCCACCGAGATGCGGAACTCGTCCACGGTCACCGGCCGCACGTTCTGGCCGTCCGCCTGCACCACGGTCATGGGCAGGCCGGGAATGCGCACGTCGAAGATGGTCATGGCCGAGCCGTTGATGAAGCGCAGCCGCACCTTTTCCCCGGGGCGGAAGAGCCCGGTCCAGTTGGATTCGGGCGCCAGCCCGTTGACCAGATAGGTGTAGGTGTAGCCGGTGACGTCCAGGATGTCGGCCGGGTCCATGCGCATCTGGCCCCATTCCAGTCGGTTTTTGAGGGCCGGGCCGAGGCCCTGTCTGGCCACGTCGCGGAAGAAGTCGCCCACCGTGCGCTGCTGGAAGTTGTAGTAGTTGCTCTGCTTCTTGAGCCGCGCCAGCACCCGGTGCGGGTCCTCGAAGGTCCAGTCCGAGAGGAAGACCACGTACTCGCGGTCGTAGGCCACCGGATCGGGTTCGGCCGGGTCGATGATCAGCGGCCCGTAGTGGCCGCTCTGCTCCTGCACGCCCGAGTGGCTGTGATACCAGTAGGTGCCGCTCTGGCGCACCGGATAGCGGTAGACGAAGGTCTCGCCCGGCTTGATGCCGGCGAAGCTCACGCCCGGCACGCCGTCCATGTCGGGCGGCACCAGGATGCCGTGCCAGTGGATGGAGGTGTCCTCGTCGGCGAGCTGGTTGTGCACGCGCAGGGTGACCGTCTCCCCCTCGCGAAAGCGCAGCAGCGGGCCGGGCACCGAGCCGTTGATGGTGATGGCGTCGCCGGCGCGGCCGCCGAAGGGGTAAGCCTGCCGGCGGATGAAAAGATCGAAGGCATTGCCGGCCAGGCGCGGCTGCTGCGCCCGCGGGCTTGCGGCCTCGGCCCAGGCATAGGCCGGCGCCAGGCGCTCGAGGCCGGCCAGCAGCCCCAGCGCCCCGACTTGCTGCAGAAAACGACGTCTCGTATGCATCGGCTTCTCTCCTTTCAGTTCACCGCGACGCGCTGCCGCTCATACCTTAGCTTCTGTCGCCAGCGGCCGTAATCTGACTAACGCCATGCAGGCCCAATTGCCGCCGCTTCCACAGCGCATAAAGGGCCGGGATCACCAGCAGGCTCAAAAGCGGTGCGGTGATCATGCCGCCCACCATGGGCGCGGCGATGCGCTTCATCACTTCCGAGCCGGTGCCCTGGCTGACCATGATCGGCAGCAGGCCGGCCACGATCACCGCCACGGTCATCATCTTGGGCCGTACCCGCAGCACCGCGCCCT
The DNA here is from genome assembly GCF_000423825.1 of Thermithiobacillus tepidarius DSM 3134. Lineage (NCBI taxonomy): Bacteria > Pseudomonadati > Pseudomonadota > Acidithiobacillia > Acidithiobacillales > Thermithiobacillaceae > Thermithiobacillus > Thermithiobacillus tepidarius. The sequence continues at coordinate 136,636 of NZ_AUIS01000008.1, read as the reverse complement.
CGATGATGGCGGCCTTGAGATCCGCCCAGGAGCTCAGCCGCCCTTCGGCCTGATGGCGCTTTACCGCCTGGTCCAGGTAGAGGAGCATCACCACCCCGAACTCGGCGGCCACGCCGGCCAGGGCGATGAAGCCCACCCCCACCGCCACCGAGAGCTGATAGCCGAGCAGATACACCAGCCAGAAACCGCCGACCAGGGCGAAGGGCAGGCTCAGCACGATCATGGCGACCTCGACCGCGTTGCGGAAATTGAAGTAGAGCAGCAGTACGATGAGCGCCAGGGTCAGCGGCACGACGAGTCGCAGCCGCGCCTTGGCGCGCTCCATGTACTCGTACTGGCCGGACCAGGTGAGCGAGTAGCCGGGCGGGATCTTCACCTCGCGGGCGACGGCCTCGCGGGCGCGGGCCACGTAGCTGCCCACGTCCACGTTGGCGATGTCCACGTAGATCCAGCCGTTCAGGCGGGCATTCTCGCTCTTGATCTCCGGCGGCCCGTCCTGGACGCGGATGGTCGCCAGCTCGCCCAGGGGCACCTGCGCGCCGCCGGGCGTGGCCACCCGGCTGGCGGCGAGCCGGGCCAGGGACTGGCGCAGCTCGCGCGGATAGCGCAGGTTGACCGGATAGCGCTCGCGGCCTTCCACCGTGCGGGTGACGTTCTCGCCGCCGATGGCCGAGCGGATCAGGTCCTGCACGTCGGCGACGTTCAGGCCGTAGCGGGCGGCCGCCAGGCGGTCCACGGTGATTTCGATGTAGCGGCCGCCGGTGACGCGTTCGGCGTAGGCCGACACGGTGCCCGGCTGCTTTTTCATCACTGCCTCGATCTCGGCGCCCAGCTTTTCGATGCCGGCCAGATTCGGTCCGGCGACCTTGATGCCCACCGGCGTGCGGATGCCGGTGGCGAGCATGTCGATGCGGGTGCGGATGGGCATGGTCCAGGTATTGCTGAGACCCGGGATCCGCACGGCGGCATCGAGTTCTTCCTTGAGGCGGTCCAGGGTCATGCCGGGCCGCCACTGGCTGGGGTCCTTGAGCTGGATCACCGTCTCGAACATGGACAGTGGCGCGGGGTCGGTGGCGGTCTCCGCCCGGCCGGCCTTGCCGAAGACGCTCTCGACCTCGGGCACCTGGGCCAGGATGCGGTCGGTCTGCTGCAGGATGCGCGCCGCTTCGCCGATGCCGACCGATGGCAGGGTGGTGGGCATGTAGAGCAGGTCGCCCTCGTTCAGGGGCGGCATGAACTCGGAACCCAGGCGCGACAGGGGGTAGTAGACCGTGGCCAGCAGGAGCAGGGCGACGAGCACCGTGAGCAGCCGGAAGCGAAGCACCCCCTGGATGACCGGCCGGTAGAGCCAGATCAGGACGCGGTTCAGGGGATTGCGGTGCTCGGGCACGATGCGCCCGCGGATGAAGTAGCCCATGAGCACCGGCACCAGCGTCACCGCCAGCGCCGCCGCCGCGGCCATGGCGTAGGTCTTGGTGAAGGCGAGCGGGGCGAAGAGCCGACCCTCCTGCGATTCCAGGGTGAAGATGGGCAGGAAGGAGACGGTGATGATGAGCAGCGAGAAGAAGAGCGCCGGGCCCACCTCCCGGGCCGCCTCGCGGGTGATGGCCCAGCGGTCGGCGCCGGGCCCGGCCCGCTCCAGGTGCTTGTGCATGTTCTCGATCATGACGATGGCCGCGTCCACCATGGCGCCGATGGCGATGGCGATGCCGCCCAGGGACATGATGTTGGCGTTGATGCCCTGCTGGTGCATGACGATGAAAGCGGTCAGGATGCCGACCGGCAGGCTGACGATGGCCACCAGCGAGGAACGCAGGTGGAAGAGGAAGAGCAGAGTGACCAGCGCCACCACCAGCGACTCCTCCAGGAGCTTCTCGCGCAGGTTGGCCACGGCGCGCTCGATGAGCGCCGAGCGGTCGTAGGTGGTGACGATCTCCACTCCCGGCGGCAGACTGGGCTTCAGCTCCGCCAGCCGCGCCTTCACGCGGGCGATGGTGGCCTGGGCGTTTTCGCCATAGCGCATGACGACGATGCCGCCCGCCACCTCGCCCTGGCCGTTCAGCTCCGCCACGCCGCGGCGCAGCTCGGGCCCGAGATGGATGCTGGCCACGTCCTGCAGGCGCACCGGGATGCCGCCGGGGCCGACGGCGAGCGGCACCTGGCGCAGGTCATCGAGATCGCGGATGTAGCCCTTGGCGCGCACCATGTACTCCGCCTCCCCCATCTCGATCACCGAGCCGCCGGTCTCGCTGTTGGCGCGCCGGATGGCCACCTCCACCTGCGGCAGGGTGATCTTGTAGGCGAGCAGCTTGTCGGGGTCCACCTCCACCTGATACTGCTTGACCATGCCGCCCACGCTGGCCACTTCCGCCACGCCGGGCAGGCGCTGCAGCTCGAACTTCAAGAACCAGTCCTGCAGCGCGCGCAACTGCGCCAGATCGTGCCGGCCGCTGCGATCCACCAGGGCGTACTCGTAGATCCAGCCCACGCCGGTGGCGTCCGGGCCGAGGGCGGGCGTCACCCCCTCGGGCAGCCGGCCCTGGGCCTGGTTCAGGTACTCCAGCACCCGCGAGCGCGCCCAGTAGGGATCGGTGCCGTCCTGGAAGAGCACGTAGATGTAGGAGTCGCCGAACATGGAATAGCCGCGCACCGTGGTGGCGCCCGGCACCGACAGCAGGGTGGTGGTCAGCGGATAGGTGACCTGATCCTCCACCACCTGCGGCGCCTGGCCGGGGTAGCTGGTCTTGATGATGACCTGGGTGTCCGAGAGGTCGGGAATGGCGTCCACCGGCGTGCGCTGCAGGGCATAGAGGCCCCAGGCCACCAGCAGGACGGTAGCCAGCAGCACCAGGAAGCGGTTGCGCAGGGACCAGTCGATGACGCGGCCGATCATGACCGGCCCTCCCCGGCATCGGAACCCGCTCCTGCGGCCGCGTCGGCGCCGGCCTGCCGGATCGGGGGAGCGAACTCGCTCGCGATCGCGGTGCCGCCCTCACCCCAGCCCGCTCCCGATAGGCTAGGGAGCGAATAGGCCGCCAAGCGGGTCGTGGGAGCGAGCTGGCTCGCGATTCGGCGGCGGCCGGGACGGCGGATCGCGGGCCAGCCCGCTCCTACATCGCTATGCGTGCGTTGCCCGCCGATCCGGCGCGTGGCACAACGGAATGGAACAGGAACCCCCAATTCCACGGCATGGCGCGGCACCATGTCTCCCGGAAGCGCGCTCCCGCCGGGAGCGGGCAGGGTGAGGGGCCGCCGTGGCCTGCTCCCCGGCAGCACCCCCGGGTCGTGCGTTTGCCCATGGCTCGTAGGAGCGAGCTGGCTCGCGATCCGCCGTGCCGATAAGCGAGAAATCGCGGGCCAGCCCGCTCCTACGGCCCGCACCCGGCCCGCTGGCCCCGGGAGCAAAAAGGCCACAGCCAGCCGGATGGCGCCGTGTTGCGGCTGCATTCCGCTCATCTCAATGCGCTCCATGACCACCCGCCGCCTGTCCGCCGTCCGCCGCCGGCTGCTCGCCGCCCTGCAGGCGGTTCAGCGCGCCCTGCAGGCTTGCTTCGGCGTCCAGCAGGAACTGCCCGCTGGTCACCACCCTTTGTCCTTCCTGCACGCCTTCCAGGATCTCCACGACATCGCCGCTTTCGGCCCCGGTGCGCACCGGCGCCGGCCGGAAGCGGCCCTCGCCCAGGGCGAGGATCACCAGGGTCCGCTCGCCGGTGCGGATGAGCGCTTCGCGCGGCACCGTCAGCACATTGTCGCGCACGTTGCCCGCGACGCGGGCGTTGGCGTACATGCCGGGGCGCAGCACGCCGTCCGGGTTGGGGAAGGCCAGGCGCGCCTGCACCGTGCGGCTCTGGGCGTTCAGAGTGGGATAGAGGTAATCGATGCGCCCCTGCCATTGGCGGCCGGGCAGGCCGGGAATGCGCAGGGTGACCGGGTCGCCGGGCTTCACCCAGGGCAGTTGCTCGGCGTAAATCTCCACGTTGACCCAGACCCGGGAGAGGTCGGCCAGGCTGACGATGCGGGTGTCCGGGCCGACGTAGCCGCCCTCGCGCGCGTTCAGCTCGGTGATGACGCCGCCGTGCGGCGCGCGCAGGGGCGTGGTGCGGCGCGCCGTGCCGCGGTGCTCCAGGGCGCGGATCTCCGCCGGCGGCAGGTCCAGGAGGCGCAGACGCTCGCGCGCCGCCTGCACCAGCGCCTGGCTCTCGGCGTCGAGGCGGGCATCCTGGGCTTGGCGCAGGCGCGCGGCGCCGCGCAGGGCCACCAGGTATTCCTCCTGGGCGCTCACCAGCTCCGGCGAATAGATTTCCGCCAGCACCTGGCCGGGCCGCACCACGTCGCCCACGGCGCGGGCGTGCAGCCGCTCCAGCCAACCGCTGATCTTCGGGTTGAGGAAGGTGACGCGGTGCTCGTCCACCGCCACCGTGCCCACCGTGTCGATGGCGCGGCCGAGGCGCTGGCGGCTCGCCGGCGCGGTGCGCACGCCCAGGTTTTGCACCACCCGCGGATCGATCCTGATCACCCCGCTGTCGTCCTGGGCGCCCTCCTGAGCGCCCTCCTGGGCGTAGACCGGGATGTAGTCCATCCCCATCTCGTCCTTCATGGGTTTGTCCGAGGTGATGGCCGGGTTCATGGGGTTGCGGTAATAGAGGATCCGGCGTTCGCGTTTGGGCGCTTCGGCGTCCTCGGCATAGACCGGAAGGTAGTCCATGCCCATCTCGTCCTTCTTCGGCACCGGCGAGGTGATGCTCGGATCCATGGGATTGCGGTAGTACAGGATCTTGCGCTCCTGCTGCGCCGCCGCCGGCGCATGGGCGGGGCCTACCCGCTCCTTGAGCCACCAACCCAGGCCGATGCCGGCGGCGGCCGTGGCCAGCAAGGCGCCGGCCAGCAGGACAGTTTTTTTAGTGCTCATGCTCGGTCTCCGCGGCCGTGGCGGCCAGGTAATGCAAATCGGCGGCGGCGCCGGCCAGGTCGGTCCGTGCCCGCCACAGGCGCAGTGCGTAATCGAGGCTGCTCTGCCGGGCGCGCAGCACGCCGGTCATGTCCAGCCGGCCCACCCGGTAGGCGGCCAGGCTGCTGTCCACGGTCTGGCGGGCCTCGGGCAACAGGGTGTCCTCCAGCACCTTGACGCGTTGCCGCAGGCGCTCGTAAGCGGCGTAGCGGCTGTTCACCTCTTCGCGCAGCTGCAGCAGCATGTCGTCGTGCTCGTAGCGCAGCGCCCGGGCCTGGGCCTGGCGCTCCTGCAGACGCGCGTCCTGGCGCTTGGCGGTGAAGAGGGGCAGGCTCATCACCAGCCCGGCGGACACCATGTCCGGCAACTTTTGGCCGTCCGCGCGCGCGGCGCGGTAGCCGTAGCTCGCCTCCAGGCCGAATTCGGGGTAGTAGTCGCGCTTGGCCGCCGCCACGTCCAGCTCGCGGGCGCGGATCTCGGCTTCCATGGCCGCCGCCTGCGGATGCTGCGCCACCTGCGCGAGCAGGGCCTGCCGGGCGGGGAGGGGGGGCAGGGGCGGCAGTGCCTCGGGCAGGGTCAGCGCCGTCTCCGGCAGGCTGAGCAGCCGCGCCAGGCGGCTGCGGGCGGCGTCGCGTTCGGCCAGCAGCGTCTGCTCCTGGTCCAACAGCTCGTCGCGCTCCAGCTGCGCCTTCAGCACGTCGGCCTCCTGCGCGCGGCCGGTGCGGTACTGGGCCAGGGCGGCGCGCACCACCTGATCGTAGAGCTCGCGATTGACGCGCAGGGTGGCCAGGGCGCGCTCCTGGTAGAAGAGTTCCAGCCAGGCGCGGCGCACGTCGCGCCGGATTTGGGCGGCCAGATCCTCGCGCCGGGCGCGGGCCGCCGCCGTGGCCTGCTCGGCGCTGCGCCGGTTCAGGGCCAGCCGGCCCGTGGGCGGGAACATCTGGGTGACGCCCACCACTACCTGGGTCATGGACTCGCGATTGAGGGCGAAGCTGTCGATGGGCACCGCCTCCACCCCCAGGCGCAACTGCGGATCCTGCAATTGGCCGGCGTAGATGGCGCGGGCGCGGGCCGCTTCGATCTCCGCTGCGCTTTGGGCCAGGGTCGGATAGCGGCTCAGCGCCAGGCGCTCCGCCTCGGCCAGGGTCAGAGAGCCGCCGAGCGGCGCGTCGGCGGGCGCCGGGTCGGCGGCGCGGCCGGTGCCCGGCAGCAGGCACAGCAGCGCCCCCAAGGCCAGCGCGCTCAGGCGCAGACGGTGATCTTGGCTTGGTGACCGGCGCCGCTGCACGCGGACGGCCAGACGGAAAAACAGCGGAAAAACGGACATGCCTCCTCCAGGAATCGACTGCAGGCGCGCACGCGCGCCGTGGCGAACACCGGGAAGAAGCGTGTCAGATCAGCAGACGGACGCCCGAGAGCTGGGCGGCGGGGGCTTGTCGGGGTGGGGTTTCGGGGACGAAGCCAGGTGCAGTGGACGACCACGGCGCCTGGGGCAGCAGGAGAGCTGCGAGCGGCACGGGCAGCGCCGGCGCCAGGTGCTTGCCGAACTCGATGTGCAGGCCGTCGCTGGCCAGGTCGGGCAGATTGCACTGCACGTAGGCGGGCGTCTGGCAACAGTCGGCATCGTGCTGGCCGGCAGCCTCGGGGCAGGCGGCGTGGGCGGGCGCACTCGCCATTTCCATTGCGTTGGCCAGGGCCGCGCAGGGCTGGAAGGCGGCGAACAGGACAATGGCCAGCCACAGCCCGAGCATGCCGGGCGTGAGTTGGCGCAACTGTCGGGGTGAGAAGATCGCTCGCATTTTTTTACACTATGCCCGGGCGCGCGGCCTGTCAAGCCGCGCCCGCGATGGACTGTCAGCGGCGTCCGCAGCGACGGCTCCCCCGGACGGCCCCGGGATCGGGTTGCGGCGGGGGCGCTCAGAGCTTGGGTGTGTCGCCCGGGCCGGTGTCGGTCACGATGTGGACGCCGGCGCCGCTTTCCGCCGCCGTGCCGGCGGTCGCGCCCACGGGTGCCGTCGGTGTCTCCGCGGGCACTTCCGACGGCAGGGCTTCCAGCGCCTCGATGCGTTCTTCCACCTGGGCCGTCTCCCGGCGCTTTTGCATCGCCACCCACGCCAGGCCGCCGAGCACGACGCCGACGGGCAGCAGGTAGAGGGCGGGCGTTTTGGGCAGGCTGCGCAGCAAGGTACGCGAGGCCTGCAGGGTACCGAGGGTTTGCAGCAGTTTTTGCATTTGCATGGCTTGCTCCTCCAGAGAGATGAACGCGGGCACCGAGGGGCGGATGGCCGCCCGTTGCCGAAACGCTTCTGTTTTGACGAGGTTGTGGCGTTTTTGTTCGCGGCGGAGGTGGCTTGGGGGGGCGGCATGGGAAGCTTGAGGGCGCTAAGGTCCGCCGCTGTCCCGCCCCGCGCAGCGCGGGGTGCCCGGCGCGGCGGGACGACGGGGTAGCACGGCACCCCCAACCCCCGTTGGGCTTCGCTGCACTCAGCCCAATCTACATAGGTTGCCGCCGGCTGTAGGAGCGAGCTTGCTCGCGATCTTGTCCCCATCGGCACAGCGGATCGCGGGCCAGCCCGCTCCGACAAGCCAGGCTGCCGGCCCGCCAGGCTTGGCAGGCACCACATCGGTGTTCCCCGGATATCCGCTCCCTGAGGGAGCGGGCAGGGTGAGGGGGCGGTGTGGGCGTTGCCCGGTTATCCGCGCTGGCCCCGCTGTCGCCGCCGGCCGTCGGAGCGAGCTGGCTCGCGATCATCCATTCCAGCGCCTGTGAAATCGCGGGCCATCCCGCGCCTACGATCCCGTTCCCCCCAGGGTGAAGTAGAAGGTGGCGCCCCGGCCGACGGCGCCTTCGGCCCAGATGCGGCCGCCATGGCGGGCGATGATGCGCGCCACCGTGGCCAGGCCGATGCCGTGGCCCTCGAACTCGCCGGGGCTGTGCAGGCGCTGGAAGGCGCCGAAGAGCTTGTCGGCGTAGGTCATGTCGAAGCCGGCGCCGTTGTCGCGCACGAAGTAGACGGGCTGGCCATCCTGCTCGCGCATGCCGAACTCGATGCGGGCATCGGCCTGCTTGCGCGTGAACTTCCAGGCATTGCCCAAGAGGTTTTCCAGCACCGCGCCGAGCAGCCGGGGATCGCCGGTGGCTGTCAGCCCGCCTGCGATGTCGAACGCCACCAGCCGCGCCGGCTCGCTTTGGCACAGGTGTTCGGCGATGTCCCGCGCCCGGGCGCTGAGATCCAGGGGCTCGCGGCGCAGTGCGTCACGGCTCAGGCGCGCCAGGTTGAGCATGGCGTCGATGATGCCGGACATGCGTTGGCTGGCCCGGCGCACCCGCGTCAGATGCTCCCGGCCCGCGGCGTCCAGGATCTCGCCGTAATCCTCCAGCAGCACCAGGCTGAAGCCGTCGATGGCGCGCAGCGGCGCGCGCAGGTCGTGGGACACCGAGTAGCTGAACGCCTCCAGCTCGGCGGTGCGTTCCGCCACCCGCCGCTCCAGCTCCGCGTTCAGCCGCTGGACCGCGGCTTCCGCCCGCCGCCTTTCGGTGATGTCCTGGATCACCGCGATGGTGTAGGCCGGCGCGCCCGCCTCATTGCGGACCAGCGATACCGTAGCGTTCACCCAGAGCAGCTGCCCGTTCCGGCGGATGTAGCGCTTTTCCAGGTCGTAAACGGGGATTTCGCCAGTCAGCAGCCGGCGTCGCAGGGCGAGCTCCGTTTCCAGGTCGTCGGGGTGGGTGATGTCCCGGAAGGTTCGCTGCAGGAGTTCGCCGCAGGCGTAGCCGGTGATCTCGCACAGCCGCTGGTTCACCTGCAGCAGTTCCCCGCTTGCGGTGGCCAGGGCCATGCCCACCGCCGCCTGGTTGAAGGTGGCCCGGAAGCGTGCTTCGCTGGCCTGCAGCGCCTCCTCGGCCTGCTTGCGCTCGGTGATGTCGCTCAAGGTGCCCACGTATTCGCGCACGCTGCCGTAGCGGTCGCACACCGGCACCGCGCGCACGGCCACGTGCCGGTCGCCGGCCGGACCATGCACCCGCAGCTCGCTTTGGAAGGCGCTTTTGGCGATGACGCTCTCCAGCCACTCGCGCACTACCCGGTCGCGGTCCTGCGGATGCACCGCCTCCTCCCAGCCCCAGCCCAGCATCTGTCCTTCGGCCTGCCCGGTGAGCTCGCGCCAGAAGGCGTTGTCGGCGATCACCTCGCCGCCGCCGTTGGCGAGCCATACCGCCTGCGAAGTCGCCTGCACCAGGGAGCGGTAGCGCTCCTCGCTGATGCGCAGCAGTTCCTCGCTGGCCTGCTGGGAGGCTTGGCTTTCGCGCAGCGAGGCTTCCGCCAGCCGTGCTTCGCGGTAGAGCAGAGCGTTGTCCACGGCCAGGGCGCCGCGGCGGGCGAGCTCCTCGGCCAGTGCCAAGTCCCGCGCCTCGAAGTGCCGCCGCGTTCCGGAGCGGCCGAAGGCGATGGAGCCGATGACCCGATCGCGGGCGATGAGCGGCACCGACAGGTAGGAGGTGACGGCCATCCGCTGAAACAGGGCAAACTGCGCCGGGTCCGGCGCCATGGCGGCCAGGTGCGCGTCGGTGAAGCGCTCAATGAGCACCGGCCGGCCGCTGGCGATGGCTTGGCCGCTACCGTAGCGGCCGCGGGCGTCGATCCGATAGGCTTCTTCCAGTTGCGGCAGAAAATTCTCCCGATCCGGGTCCCGACCGGCGAGGAAGAGGCGCGGGTTGGCGCGATCCGGCTCCACCATGGTGATCAGGCACCAGTCGGAAAAATAAGAAACCGCCAAGCGCGCCAGTTTGCGCAGGGCGGTGTCGAAGTCCAGGGACTCAGCCAGCAGGGCGCCGGTCCGGGCCAGGAAGGCCTGCTCCGCCCGTTCCGCCTCGCTCTCCTGCAGCACCTGGCGCAGCCAGTGGCTTAGCCCGCTGATCAGGCCGCTCATCACGATGAAGCTGGTGGAGCGCAGCAGGGCCTCGGTGCCGAAAGTCTGGGGCGCGGGGAGGAAGTAGTGGTTCAGGGCCAGGATGCTCAAGGCGGTGGCCAGCAGGCCCGGCCCCCAACCGCCGAAGAGCGCGCTCAGGAGCACGCCGATCAGGAAGGGCGACAGCAGGGTGTTGGGGGCCAGCAGGGGAGCAAGATAGAAGTTGGGCAGCAGGGCGAGCGCGGTGAGCGCGAACGGCAGGGCATAGCGCCACGCGCTGGTGCTGAGGAGCAGTCTTCGGACGGGCATGAACGCACTCGGCAAACGCGCGCCAGGGCGCCACGGGCGCATGCCGTGCTTCATGCGCTGGTCCCGGGCGCCCTGCCGCAGCTTGTTGTTGGAATTGTGGGCGACAAGGTAAATAGGCGCTTTGCGCGGCCTTGCAAGTTCAGTTGTCCGGATAGACGTCCGGGCCGGCGCAGGCCGGGCAGCGCGGGTTCAGGTGGGCGATGAGGTCGATGGCGTCGCTGGCGGGCGGCGCTTCGTGTTCTTGGCCGGCAACGGCCGGCGCGGCCGCCGACAGCACCGCGCCGGTGATGGGGTTGGGCCGGAAGGTGGCCAGTCCCTTCAAGCCGGCCTGCCAGGCCTGCAGGTAGAGGTCCTTGAAATCCTCGTAGGGATAATCGGCCGGCACGTTGACCGTCTTGCTGACCGCGGCGTCGATGCAGGGGGCGATGGCGGCCACCATGGCCTGGTGGTCGCGCGCCGCGATCTCCAGCGCGGTCACGAAAGCGGGCGGCAGCTGTTCCGTGTCGCCGCCCTGGGCCCGGTACAGGCGCCAGGCGTGGTCCTCCACGATGAATTCCTGCTGGCCGCCGCCGGCGCTGCGCTTCTTGCGGGTGTAGCGCCAGGCGTAGGGCGGCTCGATGCCGTTGCTGACGTTGTCGGCGAAGGCCAGGCTGATGGTGCCGGTGGGCGCGATGCTGAGCAGATGGCTGTTGCGGATGCCGTGCCGGCGGATGGCCTGGCGGATGGGCTCCGGCAGGCGGCGGGTGAAGCCGGCGGCCAGATAGCGCTCGGCGTCGAAGCGCGGGAAGGCGCCCTTTTCGCGGGCCAGTTCGACCGAGGCGCGATAGGCCGTGTCGCGCATGATCCGGCTGAGCTCCGCCGCCTGGCGGCGCGCCGCTTCCGTGTCGTAGCGCAGGCCGAGCATGATCAGGGCGTCGCCGAGGCCGGTGAAGCCGAGTCCCACGCGGCGCTTGGCCAGGGCCTCGCGCTGCTGTTCCGGCAGGGGCCAGACGGTAACGTCCAGCACGTCGTCGAGCATGCGGACGGCGGTCTGCACGACCTGGGCGAAGCCGGCGAAGTCGAAGGCGGCCCGGGGTGAGAAGGCATTATCGACGAAGCGGGTCAGGTCGATGCTGCCCAGACAGCAGCAGCCGTAGTCCGGCAGCGGCTCCTCGGCGCAGGGGTTGGTGGCCTCGATGGTTTCGCAGTACCAGAGATTGTTCTCGCCGTTGATGCGGTCGAGGAAGAGCACGCCCGGCTCGGCGTGGTCGTAGGTGGAGGCCATGATTTGCCCCCACAGCTCGCGGGCGCGGATGCGCCGGTAGACCCACAGCCCGTCCTTGCGCCGGAAGGCGCCGGCCTGCAGCAGATCTTCGCCGGGCGCCGCCCGGTGCACCAGCTCGAAAAAGTCGTCCGCCTGCACCGCGCCCATGAAGGCATCGGTGACGCCGACGGAAATGTTGAAGTTGGTGAGCTGGCCGGGCTGATCCTTGGCACGGACGAAGTCCTCGATGTCCGGATGGTCCACCCGCAGCACGCCCATCTGCGCGCCGCGCCGCGCGCCGGCGGATTCCACCGTCTCGCAGGAGCGGTCGAAGACCTGCATGTAGGAGATGGGGCCGCTGGCGCGCGAGCCGGTGCCCTGCACCAGGGCGCCCTTGGGCCGGATGGCGGAGAAATCATAGCCGACCCCGCCGCCGCGGCGCATGGTCTCGGCGGCCTGCAGGAGGGCGACGTAGATGCCCGGCTTGCCGTCGATGGTTTCGGAGATGCTGTCGCCCACCGGCTGCACGAAGCAGTTGATGAGGGTGGTCTGCAGGCGGGTGCCGGCGGCACTGTTGACCCGCCCGCCGGGGATGAAGCCGGCCTGCTGGGCCTGGAAGAAGGCGGCCTCCCAGCGCGCCGGGTCCTTTTCCGCGGCGGCCAGGGCGCGGGCCACTCGGCGGCGCACGTCGTCGGCGCTGCGCTCCTCGCCCTTGGCGTATTTCTGGCGCAGGACTTCCTGCGAGATTTCCTGTTCGGGCAGCATCGCGGTCTCCTCCGGCAAGAGGAGTCATTCTAACCCAAGTGGGGCGTCGGGGCTGCGTCCGGAGGGCGGAAGGTGCGGCGTTCAGTCCGGCAACGGGCGGGCGGCCGCTGCCGGAAAGGCGAGGATTTCGTCGCAGAGCGCCCAGGCGAGCTGCGCCTCCTCGGTGCTGACCTTGCGCACCGCGTGGTCCAACTGCACCATCACGTAGTCGCCCACCGCCAAATCATCCTCCTGCAGCAGCCACAGGCTCACGGTGCGCTCGCTGCCGCGCGCCGCGCAGCGGGCGCGGTAGCCGCTGATTTCCATGACTTGCATGGGGATGGCGAGACACATGGCCGTTCCTCGTGCGATCGCTTTCCGGGCATTCTAGTACGGCCCGCCCGCCGCGCCCCCCTACCATGGTTGGATTTACCCCGGACCAGTGATTGCCGACAGTGACGGATACGAATCGATAGCGACCTACTGCGGTGGCCTCGGGAAGAATGGAAACATGCCGGACAAGACCTTGGTGCTGGGCCTGGGCAACACGCTGCTGAGCGACGAGGGCGCCGGCGTGCACGCGGTGCATGTCCTGCAAAGCGCCTTGACCGGGCGGCCAGAGGTCGAATGCCTGGACGGCGGCACCCTCAGCTTCACCTTGGCGGTGCCCATCGGCGAGGCCGCCCGCCTGATCGTCATCGACGCGACCGAGCGGCAGGCGCCGCCGGGCACCGTGCGCGTCTTCGAGGACGCGGACATGGACCGTTTTCTCGGCAGCAATCGCAAGCGCAGCGTGCACGAGGTCGGGCTCCTGGACCTCTTGGCGGTGGCCTGCCTGGGCGGGCAACTGCCGGCGCGGCGGGCGCTGATCGGCATCCAACCGGCCGTGCTGGACTAGGGCGACGCCCCCAGCCCGGCGGTGGCGGCGGCCATCCCGCAGGCTTGCGCCATCGCCAAGGCCTTGATCGGGAGGTGGGCGGCATGAGCGGACTGGACGGCATCAAGGTCAAGGTGGTGCCGGCGGACCCGGCGCCGGCCGCGGCGGATGGCCTGTCGGGCAACGGCCTGGCCCTGCTCCACGAGATCGCCGGCGCGCTGCAGGCGCTGCTCGACGGGGGCGGCACGGGGGTCATCGATCTGCGCGGCGTGCCCATGACGCCGGCGGACTACGCATGGCTGCAGGCGGCGCTGGGCCAGGGCGAGGTGGAGGCCAGCATCGAGGCGGCGGGCACCAGCACGGTGCGCGAGACCGCCTACCCGGGCGTGTGGTGGGTGACGCACCGCAACGGCGGCGGCGACATCGCCGCCGAGCTGATCGAGATCACCCATCTGCCCGAGATCCTGCGCACCATCCACAGCTTCGATCCTTGCATCGCCTGCGCCGTACACCTGACCGACCCGGATGGCGAGGAGCTGATCCAGGTCAAGGTCCGCTGACGCGGCCGGCGGCATCGGTCCATGGGAGAGCCGCGCAGCGCCGGCATCGAAGGCCGGCTGCACCTGAACGTGCTTTGGGACGGGCGCCGGGCCGCCGGGGCAGCGGTCCGCTCGACCCGCCCGCTGCACGCCAGCCGCGTGCTGGAGGGCCGGCCGCTGGCCGAGGCCCTGGCGCGGGTGCCGCTGCTCTTCGGCGTCTGCGGACAGGCCCAGAGCGTGGCCGCCGTGCAGGCCGCCGAGGCGGCCCTGGGCGCGGCGCCGAGCCCGTCGGCCCGGCGCGGGCGCACGCTCCTGCTGTTGGCCGAAGTGATGCAGGAGCATCTGTGGCGCCTGTGGCTGGACTGGCCGCCCCTGTACGGCCTGCCGCCGGCCGCGCCGGCCTTTGGCGCGTGGCGCCGGGCCCAGGCCACGGCGGCCGCCGCCCTGCTGGCGGCCCCCGGCTGGCGCGTGCCGGGCGGCGAAGTGCCGGCCGCCGTCTTTGCGCCGTGGGTGGATTTGTGCGATGAATGGGAAGCGCGCCTCGGCGCGCAAGTGCCGGACCCGGCGCTGACGGACCCGGCGGCGTTGGGGCGGTGGCTGCAAACGGCCGATGCGGACAGTACGCGCCTGTTGCGCGCCGTGTGGGCGGACGGGCGCTGGGGCGCGAGCGCGGTGCCGCTCATGCCGCCGATGCACGCCGCGCTGCTGGCCGAGCTGCTGACTGAGTTGGCGGCGGACGAGTCCTTCGCCGCCCACCCCCACCGGCAGGGCCAGCCGCTGGAGACCGGCGCCCTGGCCCGCCGCCAGCGGCATCCGCTGCTGCAGGCCCTGCTGGCGGCGGAGGGCAATACCCTGCGGCTGCGGGTCCTGGCGCGGTGGCTGGAGCTGGCCGCCGCGCTGCGCGCCATGCGGGAGTGCCTGGCCGGCGAGACGGCGGACGACTGGAGTGGGGCGCTGGCCCTGGGCGGCGCCGGCGCGGCCTGGGTGGAGACGGCGCGCGGCCTGCTGCTGCACCGGGTCGCCCTGGACGGCGAGCGCGTCGGTCGTTATTGGATCGTCGCCCCGACCGAGTGGAATTTCCACCCGCACGGCGCCTTCGTGCAGGGCATGGCCGGCCTCGCCGCCGCCGACCGCGACGCGCTGGCGCGCCAGGCCCGCCGGTTGGTACTGGCGCTGGACCCATGCGTGGCCTACGATCTGGAGTTGCAGGATGCATGAGATGTCGCTCGCCGAGCGCGTCGTGCAGATCATCGAGGAGCAGGCGAGCCAGCAGGCTTTCCGGCGGGTCCGCGAGATCCGCCTGGAGATCGGCCGCCTGGCCGGGGTGGAGGTGGAAGCCTTGCGCTTCGCCCTGGAAGTGGTGAGCCGCGGCACCCTGGCCGATGGCGCCCGGATCACCATCATCGACAAGGCGGGAGAAGGCTGGTGCCTGAGCTGCGCCGCTGCCGTGCCCCTGGCTGCGCGCTTCGATCCCTGCCCCCATTGCGGCGGCTACGGCGTGCAGCCCACGGCGGGCACGGAGATGCGGATCAAGGAACTGGACGTGGAATAGGAGCTGGCTATGTGCACGGTATGCGGCTGCGGCGCGGGCGAGGGCCGGATCGCGGGACACGGGCAGGGGCTGATCTTCGGGCCGCTGCAGCGACGCCATGGACAGGCGCCGGGCGGGCAGGGCCACCATCATCTGCACTTCGGCGAAGGCCCCGCCCGCGCCCATGCCCCGGGCCTGAGCCAGGCGCGCATGATCGAGATCGAGCAGGACATCCTGTCCAGGAACGACGCCCTGGCCGCGGAGAACCGCCGCCGGCTGGCCGCGCGCGGCATCTTCGCGGTGAACCTCGTCTCCAGTCCCGGCTCCGGCAAGACCACCCTGCTGACCCGCAGCATCGAGCTACTCAAGGGGCGTCTGCCGGTAGCGGTCATCGAGGGCGACCAGCAGACCAGCTTCGATGCCGAGCGCATCCGCGCCACCGGGGTGCCCGCGGTGCAGATCAACACCGGCAAGGGCTGCCATCTCGACGCCGCCATGGTGGCCAGCGCCCTCGACCGGCTGCGGCCGGCGGACGACAGCGTGCTCTTCATCGAGAACGTGGGCAACCTGGTCTGCCCGGCCGGCTTCGATCTTGGCGAGGCGCACAAGGTGGCGGTGCTCTCGGTCACCGAGGGCGAGGACAAGCCGCTCAAGTACCCGGACATGTTCCACGCAGCCGATCTGATGCTGCTCAACAAGACCGATCTCCTGCCCTATGTGCCCTTCGACGTGGCGCGCTGCATCGATTACGCCCGCCGGGTGAATCCGGACATCCAGGTCATCCAGCTCTCGGCCACGACCGGCGACGGCATGGACGCCTGGCTGGCCTGGATCGAGGCCGGCCGGCGGGCCGCCGCGGCGGCCCGGGAGGGCGCGGATGCGCTGGGCTGAGCGGAGCGGCGGCCGCCCATCCCGACCCATCCGCCTGGAAAGCGCGAGCTGGCACCTGCCACCCTCTCCCGCCGGGAGCCGGCCGGCATGAATCCGGCATCCTTGCCCCAGGCCGAAGCCAGCGCGCCGCTCGTCCGCCGCCATTTGCGCGTGCGCGGCCAGGTGCAGGGCGTGGGCTTCCGGCCTTTCGTCTACCGCCTGGCCGGGGAGCTGGGCCTGAGCGGCTGGGTGCGCAACGACGCCGAAGGGGTGGAACTGGAGGTGCAGGGCACGGCGGCGGCCGTCGCCCGCCTGCACGAGCGCCTGCAACGCGAGGCGCCGGCCCTGGCCCGCATCGCGGCCGTGGAGCAGGCGTCCCGGCCGCCGCGGGCCGGCGAAGCGGGCTTCGCCATCGTCGCCAGCCGCGGCGGCCACGTCACGACGGGCATCGTGCCGGACGCGGCCGTCTGCGCGGACTGCCTGGCCGAGCTCTTCGATCCCGCCGACCGCCGCTACCGCTATCCCTTCATCAATTGCACCCACTGCGGGCCGCGCTACACCATCACCGCCCGCCTGCCCTACGACCGGCCGCAGACCAGCATGGCCGGCTTCGATCTCTGTCCCGCCTGCCGGCGCGAGTACGAAGCCCCCGCCGACCGCCGTTTCCACGCCCAGCCCAACGCCTGTCCGGCCTGCGGACCGCGGCTGGTCCTGCACGGGGCCGACGGCCAGGCGCTGGCGGTGGATGACGTGCCGGCCGAGGCCGCGGCGCGCCTGCGCCGGGGCGAGATCCTGGCCATCAAGGGCCTGGGCGGCTTTCACCTGGCCTGCGACGCGCGCAATACCGAGGCCGTGGCCCGCCTGCGCGCCCGCAAGCGGCGCGGGGAGAAGCCCTTCGCCGTGATGGCGGCCAATCCCGCCTCCGTCGGGCGCTGGGCGGAGTGCACGGCGGCGGAACGCGCGGCCCTGGCATACCCGGAGCGGCCCATCGTGCTGCTGCGCAAGCGCGCCGGTTGCGATGCCGCCTTGGCCGGCGTGGCGCCGGGGATGAATCGGCTGGGCGTGCTGCTGCCCTACACGCCCCTGCACTGCCTGCTTTTCCACGAGGCGGCGGGGCGGCCAGCGGGCACGGAGTGGCTGACGCAGCCGCAGGAGATGATCCTGGTGATGACCAGCGCCAATCCGGGCGGCGAGCCGCTGGTCATCGGCAACGACGAGGCGCTGCAACGGCTGCGCGGCATCGCCGACGCCTTCGTGCTGCACGACCGCCCCATCCTCGCGCGCTGCGACGACAGCGTGGTGCAGCTGCGGGACGATGCGCCGGCCTTCGTGCGCCGCGCCCGCGGCTACACGCCCCGGCCGATCCGGCTCGCCCGCGCCGGTCCGCCGGTGCTGGCCTGCGGCGGCTGGCTCAAGAACGCGGTCTGCCTGACCCGCGGCGACGAGGCCTTCCTGTCCCCGCACATCGGCGACCTGGGCAACGCCGCCGCTTGCGAGGCGCTGGAGGAAGCGGTGGAACACGCCATGCGGGTGCTGGAGGTCGAGCCTGCCGGCGTGGCCCACGACCTGCACCCCGACTTCTTCAGCAGCCGCTTCGCCGCCCGCCTCGCCCGGGAGCGGGGCCTGCCGCTGATCGGCGTGCAGCACCACCACGCCCACATCGCCGCCGTGCTGGCCGAGCACGGTATAGCCGGACCGGTGCTGGGTCTGGCCCTGGACGGGGTCGGCCTGGGCGCGGACGGCGGCCTCTGGGGCGGCGAGCTGCTCTACGTGGACGGCGCCGCGTGCCGGCGCCTGGGCCATTTGCAGCCTCTGGTGCTGCCGGGCGGCGACCGGGCCGCGCGCGAGCCCTGGCGCATGGCGGCCAGCGCACTGTACGCTTTGGGCCGGGAGGCCGAGATCGCCGGCCGCTTCCGGCAACCGGCGGCCGGGCTGCTCGGCCAGATGCTGCGCCAGGGCGTCAATGCGCCGGCGAGCAGCAGCGCCGGGCGGCTCTTCGATGCGGCGGCGGGCCTGCTCGGCATCTGCGCGATGATGGATTTCGAAGGGCAGGCGGCCATGCGGCTGGAAAGCCTGGCCGCCGGGCACGGCGCCGTCGAGCCGATGGCCGGCGGCTGCACGCTGGCGGCGGACGGCACCATCGGCTTCCTGCCCCTGCTCGACCGGCTGGCGGATCTGGACGATCCCGGCTACGGTGCCGCGCTCTTCCACGCCACCCTGGCCGCCGGGCTGGCGGACTGGGTGCGGCGCGCGGCCGCCGCGCAGGGGATCGGGCACGTGGCCTTCGGCGGCGGCTGCTTTTTGAACCGCCTGCTGAGCACGACCCTGCGCGATGCCCTGCGGGTGTCCGGCCTCACGGTGCTGGAAGCCCGCGCCGCGCCGCCCAACGATGGCGGCCTGAGCCTGGGACAGGCCTGGGTGGCGCTGCACCGGCTCGAAGCGCAGGAAACGGCTTCCGCTGGAACATGTCCGAGTGCTGAGTGCTGAGTGCTGAGTGCTGAGTGCTGAGTGCTGAGTGCTGAGTGCTGAGTGCTGAGTCGGGCTTGGCACGGCATAGAACCCTCTCCCTCCGGGAGAGGGCAGGGTGAGGGCAAGCCCTGCTATTGTATTCCGGCCTTCTCCCCACGGGAGGAAAAGCCGGTTTTGGAACAACCGAGGAGATCGACCATGTGTCTGGCCATGCCGGCGCGGGTGGTGCAAGTGCTGGAGGACGACAACGCCCTGGTGGACATCGGCGGCGTGCGCAAGACCATTTCCCTGGGCCTGGTGGACGGCGTGGGGGAAGGCGACTACGTCATCGTCCACGTGGGCTACGCCATCAGTCGCCTGGACGCGGCGGAGGCGGCGCGCACGCTGGCGCTGTTCGAGGAGTTGCAGGCGTTGGAGAAGGCTTAGCCGCCCTCACCCGGCGGGAGAGGGCGCACAGGAAGGTAGGTTGGGCTGAGCGCCGCGAAGCCCAACGGGGCGCCGTTGAAGCAGTCCTCATCCAGCCCGCTCAGCAGGGAGCGGGCTGGATGAAGAAAAAGCAAGGGCAAAGACCACGACAGCACGAGGAGCAGCCCATGGGCATTCCCTATGTGGACGAGTTTCGCGACGGCCGCCTGGCCCGCAAGATCGCCGCGGCCATCGCCGCGGCGGTGCGGCCGGCGCGCCAGTACCGCTTCATGGAGTTCTGCGGCGGGCACACCCATGCCATCTACCGCTATGGCCTGGAGGATCTCCTGCCGGCCAATATCCAGATGATCCACGGCCCCGGCTGCCCGGTCTGCGTGCTGCCCATGGGCCGCATCGATGACGCCATCGCCCTGGCGCGCACGCCCGGGGTGATCCTGGCGAGCTATGCCGACATGCTGCGCGTACCGGGCTCCAACGGCACGAGCCTGATGAAGGCGCGGGCGGCGGGCGCGGACGTGCGCATGGTCTACTCGGCGAGCGACGCCCTGCAGCTCGCCGTCGCGCATCCGGACCGGCAGGTGGTCTTCTTCGCCATCGGCTTCGAGACCACCACGCCGCCGACGGCGGTGGTCATCCGCGAGGCGGCGCGGCTGGATCTCGACAACTTCAGCGTCTTCTGCAACCACGTGCTGACCCCGCCGGCCATGCGCGCCATCCTGGAAACGGGCGACGAGCTCGGCCTCGATGGCTTCGTCGGCCCCTCGCACGTGAGCGCCGTCATCGGCACCCGGCCCTACGATTTCGTCGCCGCCGACTACCGGCGCCCGGTGGTCATCTCCGGCTTCGAGCCCCTGGACGTGCTGCAGTCCGTGCTCATGCTGGTGCGCCAGGTCAACGACGGCCGCGTGGAGGTGGAAAACGAGTTCAGCCGGGCGGTGGACGCCGAGGGCAACCGCAAGGCGCAGGCCCTGATGACGGAGCTCTTCGAGCTGCGCCCGAGCTTCGAGTGGCGCGGCCTCGGCCAGATCCCGGCGAGCGCGCTGCGCATCCGCGCCGCCTATGCGGCCTTCGACGCCGAACAGCGCTTTCCGGTGCCGGCCCAAGCGGTGCCGGACCACAAAGCCTGCGAGTGCGGCGCTATCCTGCGCGGCGTCAAGCGGCCGCGCGACTGCAAGGTCTTCGGCACCGCCTGCACGCCCGACCAGCCCATCGGCGCCTGCATGGTCTCCAGCGAGGGCGCCTGCGCGGCCTACTACAATTACGGGCGCTTCAAGGACGTCGCCGTGGCGGGGCAGGCATGAGCGCGGCCAAGGACTACATCCGCCCCATCGACTTCAAGCGCGGCCGCGTGGATCTGACCCACGGCAGCGGCGGGCGCGCCATGGCGCAGCTCATCGACGAGCTTTTCCTGGCCGCCTTCGACAACGACTGGCTGCGCCAGTTGAACGATCAGGCCTGCTTCTCCGTGCCGGCCGGGCGCCTGGTCATGGCCACCGACAGCCACGTGGTCTCGCCGCTCTTCTTCCCCGGCGGCGACATCGGCTGCCTGGCCGTGCACGGCACCGTCAACGACGTGGCCATGGCCGGCGCGAAGCCGCTCTACCTCTCGGCCGGCTTCATCCTGGAGGAGGGCTTTCCCCTGAGCGACCTCAAGCGCATCGTCGAGTCCATGGCCGCCGCTGCCCGCCAGGCCGGCGTGCCCATTGTCACCGGCGATACCAAGGTGGTGGAGCAGGGCAAGGGCGACGGCGTCTTCATCACCACCACCGGCATCGGCGTGGTGCCGGCCGACGTGCGGGTGTCGGGCGATCGTGCCCGGCCGGGAGACAAGATCCTGCTCAGCGGCACCCTCGGCGACCACGGCGTGGCCATCATGTCCCTGCGCGAGAACCTGTCCTTCGGCACCAGCATCGCATCGGACACCGCCGCCCTGCACGAACTGGTGGCCGCCATGCTGGCCGCCGTGCCGGACATCCATTGCCTGCGCGACCCCACCCGCGGCGGCCTCGGCGCCACCCTCAACGAACTGGCCCGGCAGTCGGGCGTGGGCATGCACATCGACGAGGCGGCCCTGCCCATCCGCACCGAAGTGGCCGCCGCCTGCGAGTTCCTCGGCCTCGATCCCCTCTACGTGGCCAACGAGGGCAAGCTCGTCGCCATCTGCGCCCCGGAGGATGCCGACCGCCTGCTCGCCGCCATGCGCGCGCACCCGCTGGGGCGCGAGGCGGCCGTCATCGGCGAGGTTCGGGCCGACCCGCACCACTTCGTGCAGATGACCACCAGCTTCGGCGGCAGCCGCATCGTGGACTGGCTGAGCGGGGAGCAGTTGCCCAGGATCTGTTGAGATGGCGCCCGGCGCGCCGGCCGGCGGTGAGCGCGCAATGGCCAGCTCGCTTCTGCATCTCCCGCCGGCCCTGCGCGATGCGGCGGGACGATGGGGTAGCACGGCATCCCCAACCCCCGTTGGGCTTCGCTGCACTCAGCCCAACCTACATAGGTTGCCGCCACTGGCTGCAGGAGCGGGCTGGCCCGCGATTGCTCGGCTTGTGGACACAGCGGATCGCGGGCCAGCCCGCTCCGACAAGCCAGCATGCCGGCCCGCCAGGCCTTGGCGCGGCACCGCACCCGCCCGGAGCGGGCAGGGTGAGGGGCCGATAGGGTGAGCGTCCCGGTATTATCCTTGGGTCGCGCCACAGCCGCCGGCCGCAGGCGCGAGCTGGCTCGCGATCCGCCGTCGCTGCTGCGCGCAGCCGCTGCCGCCGCCGGTCCGGCCCGCGGCTGAAGCGCTTCTGCGCAACCGGCATGCAAGCGAGAATGAACCGGTCCGCGATCCGGGATTCAAACTCAAGAAGCAGACCACACCCACGGGTATTCCCATGAGCATCCGCAATCTCAAGCACCTGTTCCGCCCCCGTTCGGTGGCGGTGATCGGTGCTTCCAATCAGGCGGACAGCGTCGGCGCCGTGCTGATGCGCAATCTGCTGCAGGGCGGCTTCGCCGGGCCGGTGATGCCGGTCAACCCGAAGTACACGGCGGTGGCCGGGGTGCTGACCTATCCGGACGTGGCAAGTCTGCCGCTCACGCCCGACCTGGCCGTCATCGCCACGCCGCCGGCCGCGGTCCCGGCGCTCATCGGCGAGCTGGGCGCGCGCGGCACCCGCGCCGCCATCGTGCTCACGGCCGGGCTGTCCCAGGCGCGCGACGAGGCCGACCGGCCGCTCACCGAGGCCATGCTGGCGGCGGCCCGGCCGCACACCCTGCGCATCCTCGGCCCCAACTGCATCGGGCTCCTGGTGCCCGGCCTCGGCCTCAACGCCAGCTTCGCCCATATCGACGCCCTGCCCGGCAAGATCGCCTTCGTCTCCCAGTCCGGCGCCCTGTGCACGGCGGTGCTGGACTGGGCGCGGGCCAAGGGCATCGGCTTTTCCCATTTCGTGTCGCTGGGCGACAGCGCCGACGTGAACTTCGCCGACGTGCTCGACTATCTGGGCTCGGACCCCGGCACCCGCGCCATCCTGCTCTACATCGAAGCGGTGCGCGAGGCGCGCCGCTTCATGTCCGCCGCCCGCGGCGCGGCGCGCAACAAGCCGGTGCTCGCCATCAAGGCCGGGCGCATGGCCGAGGGAGCGAAGGCGGCCACTTCCCACACCGGCGCCCTGGCCGGCGCCGACGACGTCTACGACGCCGCCATCCGGCGCGCGGGCATGCTGCGCGTCTTCGAGATCGACGAGCTCTTCGACGCGGTGGAGACCGTGGCGCGGCTGCGGCCCCTGCGGGGCGAGCGGCTGGCCATCCTGAGCAACGGCGGCGGGCCGGCGGTGATGGCCACCGATGCCCTGGTGGCCGGCGGCGGCCGCTTGGCCGAGCTGGGTGAGGACACCGTGCGCCAGCTCGATGCCGTGCTGCCCGCCACCTGGTCGCGCGGCAATCCGGTGGACATCATCGGCGACGCCGACGCCCGGCGCTACGCGCAGAGCCTCGAAATCCTGCTCAAGGCGCCCGATGTCGATGCCGTGCTGGTCATGCACGTGCCCACCGCCATCGCCCCCGGCGAGGCGGCGGCGCAGGCGGTGGCCGAGGCGGCGCGCCGCAGCGAGCGCACCGTGCTCGCCTCCTGGATGGGCGACTACGCGGCGGAGCGGGCACGGGCCGTGCTGGACGCCGCCGGCATCCCCAACTTCGATACCCCGGACCAGGCGGTGCGCGGCTTCCTGCACCTGGTGCGCTATCGTCGCAACCAGGAGCTGCTGATGGAGACGCCGCCCTCGGTGCCGAGCGAGTTCACGCCCGCCACCGCCACGGCGCGCCTGCTGGTGCAGCAGGTGCTGGCGAGCGGACGCGACCAGCTCAGCGAGCCCGAGGCCAAGGCGGTGCTGGCCGCCTACGGCATCCCCATCGTCGAAACCCAGATCGCCGCCAGCCCCGAGGACACGCTGCGGGTGGCCCGCGAGATCGGCTTTCCGGTGGCTCTCAAGATTCTGTCGCCGGACATCATCCACAAGTCGGACGTGGGCGGCGTGGTGCTCGACATTGCCGACGAGGCGGCCCTGCAGGCGGCGGCGGAAGCCATGCAGGCGCGCCTGCGGGCCATCTTCCCCGAGGCGCGCCTCACCGGCTTCGCGGTGCAGCGCATGGCGCGGCGCCCGGGGGCGCACGAGCTCATCGTCGGCATGAGCACCGACTCCGTCTTTGGCCCGATCATCCTCTTCGGCCAGGGCGGCACGGCGGTGGAGGTGATCGGCGACCGCGCCGTGGGCCTGCCGCCCCTGAACATGACCCTGGCCGGCGAGATCATCCAGCGCACCCGGGTGGCGCGGCTCCTGCGCGGCTACCGCGACCGCCCGCCGGCCGATCTGGACGCCATCCGCCTGACCCTGATCCAGGTCTCCCAGCTCATCGTCGACCTTCCTGAGATCGTCGAGCTGGACATCAATCCACTCATCGCCGACGAACACGGCGTGCTGGCCCTGGACGCCCGCATCCGTATCGCCCCGGCCGCGCAGCCGGGCCCGGCGCGCCTCGCCATCCGTCCCTATCCGCGTGAATTGGAGGAAAGCGCCGTCCTGCGCTCGGGCCGCCAGGTCCTGCTGCGCCCGATCCGTCCCGAGGACGAGCCGGCCCATGCGGCCTTCATCAGCCGCCTGACGCCCGAGGACATCCGCTTCCGCTTCTTCGGCCTGGTCAGCGAGTTTCCGCACAGCGAGATGGCCCGCTTCACCCAGAACGACTACGACCGCGAAATGGCTTTCATCGCCACCGCCCCCGATGCCCACGGCCAGCCCGAAACCCTCGGCGTGGTGCGCTCCATCGCCGATCCGGACAACCAGCGTGCCGAATTCGCCATCGTGGTGCGTTCAGACCTCAAGGGCCAGGGCCTGGGACGCATCCTGCTCGACAAGATGATCCGCTACTGCCGCGCCCGCGGCCTGCGCGAGCTGGTGGGCCAAGTGCTGGCCGACAACACGGCCATGCTGGGCTTGGCGCGGCGCTTCGGCTTCGAGCGCCACGCGACGCCCGATCCCGAGCTGGTGGAAGTGCGCTTGGCCTTGGAGTGATCGGCTAGCCGGCCTGGCGCCAGGCGTGCAGCTGGGCGCGCGCCGCATCCAGCAGGGCGGGCAGGGCCGCCAAGACCGGCGCACTGGGGGCGGCCGCGGGTTGGCTGGCGGCAATCTCCACGCCCAGGAGGCAGAGTCGCCGCGGCAGATGACCGAGCGCCGCCGCCAGGGCCAGCGCCTCGGCCACGCCGAAGCCATGGGTGGCCAGGGGTGCGCGGGCGCAGGCGGCGACGGTCGGGCCGGCGACGCGGTGCAGCCGGCCGGGCGTTCCGCCGCCCTGCACGGCGTCCAGCAGCAGCACTGCTTCGGCGTCGCCCAGATGGGCGACCAGGGTCGCGCCCGGGCGGTCCAGCACGCGGATCTCCACCGCGGCGTCCGTCACCATGGGCCGCAACGCCTCGGCGGCCAGCCAGCCGATCCGGTCGTCGCCCCAGGGCGAACCGATGCCGAGCACGCGGACGGGCGTCACGCGCGCTCCACGGTGAGCCGCAGGAAGTGGGTGGAGCAGGAGATGCAGGGGTCGTAATTGCGGATGTCCGCCTCCAGGCGCGCGCGCAGCGCCGTGTCGTCGAGGCCCAGGTTTTCCTGAACGCTCGCGCGCAGGTCCGCTTCCATCTGCGCCTGGTTCTGGCTGGTGGGCGGCACGATGCGGGCGGCGCGCACCAGACCCTGCCCGTCCAGCTCGTAGCGGTGCCAAAGGATGCCGCGCGGCGCCTCGGTGGCCGCCATGCCGACCCCGGCGCGCGGGCTCACGTCCACGTAGCCCTGGCGCAGCGGCCGGTAGCCCGCCAGGAGGCCGATGGCCTCCACCAAGGCCAGATGCATCTCCACGGCGCGCGCCACGATGCTGTGGTAGGGGTTGGCGCTCGGCCAGCGGATGCCGGTCTCGGCCAGCAGGCGCGCGGTGGCCGGCGGCAGGCGGTCGAGATTGTTGTTCAGGCGCGGCAGGGGCCCGACCCAGTAGGGTTGGCCGTGCAGCTGGGCGTGCAGGGCGGTTGAGTGGGGCACCTGGAACTCGGCGAAGTGCGCCTCGTAGTCGCGGGCGTCGATGTCCAGCCCCTGGCTGGACACGATCCGGCCCGCGTTCATGGGATATTCGTGGTCGTGGCGCAGGGAGACACAGGACACGTCCCGGTCGACCGCCGGCACTTTCAGGCCCGCCGTCCAGCGCAGCAGGGCCTCTGCCTCGGGCAGCAGCGCCTCGGCCCGCGCCTGCAGCGCGTCCATCTCCCGGCGCGTCGGCGCCCGGTAGAAGCCGCCCACCCGCGCGCCCACCGGATTGACCGGCCGCCCGCCGAAGAGACGCACGATGTCGTTGCCCAGGCCCTGCAGGGCCATGCCGCGGCGCAGCAGATCAGGGTAATCCTTTGCCATGCGCATGGCGTCGGGATAGCCCAGGAAATCGGGCGCGGCCAGCAGGTGGATATGCAGGCCGTGGCTCTCCAGCCACTCGCCGCAGTAATAGAGGCGGCGTAGGGCCCGGATCTCGGGTGTGATCTCGACGCCAAAGGCCTGCTCGATGGCATGTACCGCGCTCATCTGGTAGGCCACCGGGCAGATGCCGCAGATGCGCGCCACCGCGTCCGGCACCTCCTTCCAGCTCCGGCCCTCCAGGAATTTCTCGAAAAAGCGCGGCGGCTCGAAGATGCGCAGGCGCAGGTCGGCGACCTGCTCCCCCTCGATGCGCACGAACAGCGCCCCCTCGCCTTCGACGCGGGTGAGGACCGGGACGTCGATGCGGCGCTCGGTCATGGGCTCACCTCGCTGCCCTCGCCCTGCCCTCTCCCGGAGGGAGAGGGTTCACCGGGGCGGTCGTTGCCGTGTGCCCCGTGGGAGCTGCTTTCCACGCAGTCGCGCTTTAACTCCCTCTCCCTTTGGGAGAGGGGCGGGGTGAGGGCTGCTGCGGCGTGCTCCACAGTCACTTTGTTCCCCTCCCTCTGTGAGCGGGCGCTTTGAGGTGTCTTCGGACCCGGTTTGCTCCGGTTGGCCCCGCCGCGCTCCCTCTCCTTCGGGGAGCGGGCTGGGGTGAGGGCCGTCGCCAGGATGGCCGACAGCACGCCGTCCATGTTCTGCAGCACGTCCAGGTTGCCGAAGCGCAGCGTCCGAATGCCCTGCGCCTCCAGAAACCGGCGCCGGGCCCCGTCCCGCCGCGCGCCCGCCTCCAGGTAGTGCTGCCCGCCGTCCAGTTCCACGCACAGCCTCGCCTCGTGGCAGTAGAAATCCAGCACGTAGGGCCCGACGGGGTGCAGGCGGCGGAATTTGAGGCCGTCGAGCTGGCGGCTGCGCAGATGACGCCAGAACCGGCTTTCGGCGTCGGTCTGCCGCTGCCGCAGTTCGCGGGCAAACTGGATGGAGGTGGTCTCGCTGTTTTTCATGCCCCCTCACCCTGCCCTCTCCCCGACGGAGAGGAGTTGTCCGTACCCGAAGTCGGAAGCGGCCCCATCCCCGGCCCCGGGTTCTCCCACGCCTTCGAGCCTTCGCGGAAGGCCGGCGCCCAGTTGTAGATGAAGCGGTAGCGGCGCACGATCTCGGGCGGCGTCAGGCCGATGTCCGGTGCGAGGAAGCGCCGCCCCAGGGCGGTGGTATTGCCGCCGCCCTGCGGCCCGAAGCAGCCGTAGCAGTCGCGTTCCTGCTGCGGGCACAGGGCGCCGCAGCCGGTGCGGGTGACGGGGCCGAGGCAGGGTTCGCCCCTGGCCACCAGCACGCAGACGTTGCCGTCGCGCTTGCACTGGAGGCAGACCGCCTCGGTCGGCACCCAGGGCGGGACTCCGGCCAGCAGGTCGGCGATCACCCGCTTGAGCTGGCCGGGGTCGGGCGGGCAGCCGTAGAGTTCGGCGTCCACCTTCACGTGCTCGGAAAAGGGGGTGGACTGGGCCAGGCTGTCGATGGTCTCGGGCGTGGCGTAGACCGCGTGCAGGAAGGCCTCGTGCCGGCCCCAGTTGCGCAGGGCCTGGATGCCGCCTGAGGTGGCGCAGGCGCCGATGGCGATGAGCAGGCGGCTCTCGGCGCGGATGCGCCGGATGCGCTCGCGCTCCTCGTGGGTGGACACCGAGCCCTCCACGAAGGAAACGTCGTAGGGCCCCGGCAGGACCGTGCTGGAGGCCTCGATGAAGTTCGCGATCTCCACCCGCTCGGCCAGGGTGAGCAGGTCCTGCTCCATGTTGAGGAGCTGCATCTGGCAGCCGTCGCAGGAGGAGAACTTGTGGACGGCGACGCGCAGCTTGGCCATGCTCAGTACCCCCTGACCCGCATCAGGCCGCGCACTTCCCCGTAAGGGAAGACGGGCCCGTTCTTGCAGACGAAGTCCTTGCCGAACTGGCAGTTGCCGCAGTGGCCGAGGGCGCACTGCATGTTGCGCTCCATGGAGATGAAAATGTCCTCGATCCGCATGCCGCGCTTCAGGAGTTCCTCCGCGGTGCCGCGCATCATGACCTCGGGCCCGCACATCATGGCCATGCCCCGGAACATGGCCGGGTCGAGTTCGTCCAGGAGCACGGTCACCAGGCCCACTTTTCCGCGCCAGCCGGGGCCGGCCTGGTCGGCGGTGAGCAGGACCTGGGTATCCGGCGCAGCGCACCAGGAGTCGAAGCGCTCGCCGTAGATCAGGTCCTCGGGGCGCTTGACGCCGTGGGCAATGGCGATGCGGCCGTAGGCATCGCGCCGCTGCAGGGCGTACTGGATGGCCGAGGTGGTGGGCGCGCAGCCGAGGCCGCCGGTGACCATGAGCAGGTCGCGGCCCCTGGCCTGCTCCACCGGCCAGCCGCGCCCGAAGGGGCCGCGCAGGCCCAGGGTGTCGCCGGGCCCCAGCCGCGCCAGGCCCTCCGTCACCCGTCCCACGGCGCGGATGGTGTGGTCGATGAGCTCCGGGTCCTCGGGATCGGAGACGATGGAGATCGGCACCTCGCCCACGCCGAAGAGATAGAGCATGTTGAACTGGCCGGGCTGGAAGCGGTAGGCCGCCCGCCGCGCGGGGTCCTTCAGGCGCAGGCGGAAGGTGAAGATGCCCGCCGCCTCCTCCCGGCGCGCCACGATCTCGGCCACCTGCGGCAGATAGGGGATGGGGCGGACGGCCGCGTTCATGCCTGCAGCCCCGGCTGCGCGCGGATGGCGGCGACCTCCTCGGTGAGGTCGATGCCGGTGGGACACCAGGTGATGCAGCGCCCGCAGCCGACGCAGCCCGAGACCCCGAACTGCTCGATCCAGGACGCCACCTTGTGGGTGAGCCACTGGCGGTAGCGTTGGCGGATCTGCGGGCGCAGCGGGCCGCCGTGCACGGAGCCGTGTTCCAGGGTGAAGCAGGCGTCCCACTGGCGCACGCGCCGGCTGGACTGACCGTCCAGGGCGGCCGCATCGTGCTCGCGGTGGCAGAAGCAGGTGGGGCAGACCATCACGCAGTTGGCGCAGGACAGACAGCGGCTCGCCACGTCGTCCCAGCGCGGGTGCTCCAGGTTGCCGAAGAGGAGCTCGACGATGCCGCTCTGGTCCAGGCTGCGAACCTGCGCCCGGGCGGCGGCGTCAATGGCGGCGTCGGCGGCCTGGGTCTCGGCGGGGCTGGCGGGGCGCAGGGGCAGTCGGGCGGCAATGGCCTCGCCGGCGGGGCTGCCGGTCTCCACGAGGAAACCGTCGTCCAGCTCCGTCAACGCCAGATCGAAGCCCGTCCGCGTCCGCGGCCCGGTGTCCATGGACGCGCAGAAGCAGGTGGGCGCGGTCATGGTGCAGTTCACCGCCACGATGAAGAGATGCTCGCGGCGGGCGGCGTAGTAGGGATCGGTGAAGGGGGACCATGGGCCGGCCAGGAAGGTGCGGTCTTGTACGAGCATGCCGGCAATATCGCAGGCGCGGGCGCCGATGACGGCGGTGGGCCGGGCAGCCGGCAGGGTCTCGTTGAAGCGGATCTCGCCGTCCCGGTCCACGGTCCAGAGGCTTTCCTCGGGGGCGAAGAGCAGGCGCTTGAGGGATTCGGGGCCATGGACGTAATCGAAGAGGCGCGCGCTCCCGGTCTCGACCAGGCGGTAGTGCCCCGGCTGCTGCTCGCTGCGCAACCCGCGCGGCAGCTCGTCGGCGCTGCCGATCTCGTCCCAGACGATGGCCCCGGTCCGGGCCTGCGGACCGAGGACCCGGTAGCCCTGGGTGATCAGTGTCTGGATCAGGAAATCGAAGGCCGTTCTGTCCAGCAACGCTGCCTGTGCCATGGCGCCGCCTCGGGAAGAAGTGCTTGTTGCAAGCTTAGCCCAGGGCGGCAGCCAAAGCCAATGCCGCGCGGGGCTGGCTCAGTCCGGCCCCGGCAGCCAGCCCATCCGTTCGTGAAAGGCGTCGATGGACAGCTCGGGATAGGTGTCATACTGCGCTCCCGGCGTGCGGATGGGATACCAGGGCACCTTGCTGCGCACGAAGATGTGCACCTGCTCCGAGCAGCGCGGCAGGGGCGTGTCGATGGCGGCGGCATTGGGCCAGACGCCGTCCGGCCATGCGTCGTCGAGGATGAAGAGCTGCGAGCCGCATGTGCCGCAGAAGTAGCGGTCGACGGACACGGCCCGGTACTTCTTCAGGTGCTCCTCGCCCTGCAGGATGCGGAAATCCGCCTTGCGGCCCTTGATGTTGCAGGCGAAGGCCGAGCCGTTGGTCTTGCGGCAGATCTCGCAGAAGCACCACTGGTAGGGGTAATGCCACGCCGTGTCCAGCTCGAAGCGGACGCGCTGGCAATGGCAGGAGCCGGCAAGCCGCATGGCCGCACCCGGGCCGGGCGGTCAGTCCGCCAGCGGCTGGGCGCCGAAGCCGGCCTCGCCCAGCGCCCGCATCAGCAACTGCGTGGACAGGTGCGGCGCCATCTCCACTTCCGCCGTGCCTTCCTGGAAATTGACCTGCGCGTGCTCGACGCCATGAACCTGGCGCAGCGCCTGCTCCGCGGTCTGCGCAGCCTGCTCGTCTTTCATGCCGATGATCTGCAGCTTGGCATACATGGCTCTCTCCTGCTTGGCTGTGGGGGTGTCGTGGTGCCTGGGCTTTTAAATTGGACGGGAGAGCGGGGGAAAAGTTGCTTGGGGGATCGGGGTGAGCGGGGCATCGCCGGGCCGCAGGGAGCCCCAGCCATCAAATGCTTGGCCGGCGTTGCTTCGAACGCAGCATCCCTTTGACCTCGATGGGATGTCCAGTTGCAGGAGCGGGCCAGCTCATGCAACTCGCGGCGCGCAGACAGGCGCTCGCCCGTTGCTGCCGCCATTGACGGTAGGAGCGAGCTGGCCCGCGATGGCTGGCCTGGCGGCACAGTGGATCGCGAGCCAGCTCGCTCCTACATCTCCCGCCGGCCCTGCGCGACGCGGCGGGACAACTGGGTGGAAAAAGCAAGACCCGGAACCCCGCTGCCGCCACTGGCTGCAGGAGCGGGCTGGCCCGCGATTGGTGGGTTTGTGGACACAGCGGATCGCGGGCCAGCCCGCTCCTACAAGCCAGCATGCCGGCCCGCCAGGCCTTGGCGCGGCACCGCACCCGCCCGGAGCGGGAGGGTGAGGGGCCGATAGGGTGAGCGTCCCGGTACTGTCCTTGGGTCGCGCTGCTGCCGCCGGCCGTAGGAGCGGGCCGGCTCGCGATCAATCATGTCAGCCGCCCGGGCATCGCGGGCCAGCCCACTCCTACAGTGCCTGGTTGTCGATGACACAGCACCATACGCTCCCATGCCCTCTTTTACCGCGAGAAAGCAGGATGAGGCCGCTGTTTGCTGCCGATCGACGGCCGCCGTCGCTTGGACCAGCTGCGACCAACAGGGCGGCTTGGCAGCCGCCCCGGTTCGGCGCGTGCTTTCAGCGCGCGTTGATGGCGATGGGGATGCGGCGCTGGCCGAAGTGCCCGGCCTGGTCGGCGAAGCGGCCGGCGATGGCGTGGCCGCATTGGGGGCAGCGGCCGTCCGTGCTCAGGCGGTAGTCCAGGATCCGGTACCAGTCGCGGATGATGAGCGCCGTGCCGCAGCCGGGACAGGCGGTGGTATCGCCGGCGACATCATGCACGTTGCCGGTATAGACGTAGCGCAGGCCCGCGTTCATGGCCATGCGCCGGGCCCGCTGCAGGGTGCTCTTCGGCGTGGCCGGGATGTCCTGCATCTTGTAGTCCGGGTGGAAAGCCGAAAAGTGCAGGGGCACATCGGGGCCGAGCTTGTCCATGATCCACTCGCTCATGGCGGCGAGTTCCTGGTCCGAGTCGTTCCGGCCGGGAATGAGCAGGGTGGTGATCTCGAACCAGACGTCGGTCTCCTGCTTCAGGTACTCGAGCGTTTCCAGCACCGGCTGCAGGTGCGCGCCGGTGAGCTTGTAGTAGAAATCATCCGTGAAGGCCTTCAGGTCCACGTTGGCGGCGTCCATCTTGGCGTAGAAGTCGCGGCGCGGGGCATCGTGGATGTAGCCGGCCGTGACCGCCACCGTCTTGATGCCGTGCTCGTGGCAGGCGTCGGCCACGTCCATGGCGTACTCGGCGAAGATCACCGGATCGTTGTAGGTGAAGGCCACGCTCTTGCAGCCCAGGGCCTCGGCGGTGCGGGCGATGGCTTCGGGGCTGGCCTGATCCTGCAGGCGGTCCATCTCCCTGGACTTGGAGATATCCCAGTTCTGGCAGAATTTGCAGGCCAGGTTGCAGCCGGCGGTGCCGAAGGACAGGATGCTGGAGCCCGGATAGAAGTGGTTCAGGGGCTTCTTCTCGATGGGATCCACGCAGAAGCCGGAGGAGCGGCCGTAGGTGGTCAGCACCATGGCGTCGTTGACCCGCTGGCGCACGAAGCAGGCGCCGCGCTGGCCCTCGTGCAGCTTGCAGTCGCGCGGACAAAGGTCGCACTGGATGCGGCCATCGTCGAGCCGGTGCCAGTAGCGGGCGGGATGATGAGTTTCGTGTTCAAGCATGGCTTGCTTCCTCGGCGCGGAGCTCGCTCTCGCGCCATTTGCTGACGGTGTAGCGGTAAAGCCGCAGCTCGGCGGCCCAGAAATCGGCGGGCAGGCCGGCCTTGCGCTTGAGATGGGCCAGGAACCGGTCGGGTTCCGGCAGTTGCTCCCAGACCTGGGGCAGGAAGGTGCTGCGGTAAGGACCGTAGTGCAGCACCAGGCCGTCCACGTGGGGCCGCAGCTGCGCCAGGGCGTCGGCCTCGTCCGCCGCGGGCAGGGGTGCCATGGGCGAGAGCAGCGAGACCTCGACCTCGGTGCGCCGCAGCTCCTGCGCGCGCAGCGCCGGGAAACGCGGGTCCTCGAAGGCGGCGGCGCGGGCATTGGCGCGCACGTCCTCCAGCAGCGGCCGGTGCGGCTCCAAGGTGCCGATGCAGCCGCGCAGCTCGCCGCCCTGGGTCAGGGTGACGAAGCAGGCGCCCGGCTCCAGCAGCCAGGCGGCATCCGGCGCGGCGGCAGGCGGCGCGCCGAAGGCGCTTTCGATGCTGTTGCGGGCCAGGTGCAGCAGCACAGGGCCGTCGTGTCGTGCTTCGATGCTCACGCTTTCTCCTCGTCTTCATAAAAGGCAAAGGCGCCGTAGCCGACCACCTGGTCGCGCGGGCCGGCGGTGTCGCCGGAGTTGCGCAGATCCAGCAGCTCCGGGCGCAACCGGCGCTGGCTGGCGCTGAGCAGCAGGCCGTTCACCGGCGTGGCCCCGCAGGCCTCCTCATGGCTCAGGCCGCCGTGCAGGGCCAGAATGGACTGCGCCGTCTGGCCGTCCACCTGCCGGGCCGTCGGGTAGGGCAGGTAGTGGGACAGATCTGAGCTGACCAGGATCACGGTCTCCGGCCCGCCCCACACCCGCTCCAGCACCTCGGCCACTTCCGCCGGGCGGGCGCTGCCCACCGCCAGGGGCAGCACCTGGAAATCCCCCAGCACCACCTGCAGGAAGGGCAACTGCACCTCCAGCGCATGCTCCCAGGCATGGGCCGCGGCATTGCGCTGCACTTGGGGCACGTCAGCGATGGCGCGCGCCGCCTCCGCATCCACCGGCACGATGCCGAGCGGGGTCTCCAGGCCGGACGCCTCGGGCAGAGCCAGGCCGCGCACCGGCACCCGGTGCACCGGCCCCAGCAGCACCACCCGCCGCACCTGACCGCGTGCCGGCGCCAGGCGCGCATAGGCCGCGGCCGCCACCGGGCCCGAGTAGATGTAGCCGGCGTGCGGCACGATCAGGGCCTTGGGCCAGGTGTCCTGGCCGGGCGCCTGCCCGGCCGCTTCGGCCAGGTAATCCTCGATCTGGCGGCGCAAGTCTGCGGCGAGCCCGGGATAGAAAGCCCCGGCGACGGCTGCCGGACGAATCGCTTGCATAACGGTCTCCTTGCCCACGGGAACATGGGTTGACGAAGAGATGTGGTGGTGTGGGTTTGTTTGGAAAAATTGCTGATTTATAAAAGTTTAATCAAGTTATCCACAAGCGCTTTGATCGAAAAAAAACGGATAGGTTCCGCCTTCGGGCCTGGGTTTAAGCCGGCGCCGCGCGGATTTTCCAGGAACTCGGCCAGGACCTGCTCGTAGCGGGGCAGGGCGGCGGGGTCCAGGCCCAGACGGCGGGCATAGTCCGGGTGCTGCTTCAGGTAAAAATAGTGCTTCAGGATCTCGGCCTGCTGCTCCAGGTTGTAATGGCGCAGCCGCTTGTCCGGCGCCAGGACGTAGGCGTAGGGATTGCGCCGGCCAAGGAGCGCCAGGCCGGCCTTGAGCATGACCGGCTCGCCGCTGTGATGCTGCCAGACATGGGCCATTTCATGAATGAACAGCCCCGTCAGCGCCAGGTCCGGGCAGTTGGCGTAGCAGTCCGCGTACAGGGGACTCCGGGGGTGCAGATAGAGATTGCCGTTGGGCGCCATCGCCACGTTGGGCAACTGCATCCCGAAAGGCAGGAAGCTGCGGCGGAAGATGCCGACCCGCGGGTAGTCGATGGCATCGGCAAAAAGCTGCGCGGCCAGGTCGATTTCCGCGTCGGTCAACGGACGGGCGGCGGGTGGCCGGCGGGGTGGGGCCATGGATGCTCAAATCCTGCAAGATGTGTACGGCCTTGGACCATCGAGGCCCCACACGGATTCCCCCGCGACCGATCGGCGCCGTGATCGCTAGACCACCTTGTAGTTGATCATCATGCCCATGTCCTCATGCTCCAGATTGTGGCAGTGGAAGAGATAATGCTGCTCGCCGGCGAAATTGTGGCTGAAGTCGATGGCGATGCGGACGGTTTCGCCCGGCCAGACCAGCACCGTGTCCTTCCAGCCCAGATCGGTGACCAGGCGGCCGTTGCCGTCGATGGCGAGACTGCCGACCTGTGCCGGGCTGCCCTGGCGGCTCAGCACCTGGAACTGGAAGCCGTGCAGGTGCATGGGGTGCGGCATGCTCACCGCGCTGTTGGCGATCTCCCAGATCTCCACCGCCCCCCGGTTCACGGACACGGGGAAGGCGTCCATCTGATAGGTCTGCCCATTGATGAGCCACTGGCCGTTTTCAAAGCTCAGGGCGAAGCGCCGGGTGCCGGCGCCGGCCGTGGCGATGGGCGTGATGGCCGACAGCGTCCTGGGCATGGACTCGAAGCAGGGCACTCGGTGCTTGACCACCATCTTCATGAGGTAATACGCCGCGCCCACCGGCAAGGCGGCGCTGGCCATGTCGGTGCTCGGCGGGGGGCTGGGCGGCGGCGTGCTGCTCATGTTCATCATGGGATCGAAGGCCAGGCTCTTCATGAAGAGGACGTCGCCGGGCCGGTACTGCCGCAGGTCGAGCACGATGTCGAGGCGTTCGGCGGGCGCCAGGAAAGCCTCCGTGACCTGGTGGGCGCGTTCCAGCAGGCCGCAATCGGTGCCCACCACATAGTAGGGCACCGGGACGTCGTTCCGGGTGAAGGCCAGCTTGAAGGTCCGGGTGGAGGAGGCGTTCAGCAGCCGCAGCCGATAGAAGCGGGTGTTGACTTCCCACACGGGATTGGCAGTGAGGTTGACCAGCGGGAGGTTGCCCGCCGAGCGGGGGACGTAGCGGATCTGGCCCTGTTCGTCGAAGCGCTTGTCTTCCAGCAGCAGCGGCATTTCCGCTTCCCCGAAGCGGAGATTCAGCGCCCGCCGCAGGTAGAGGTCGTCGCGGTCTTCCACGATGAAGAAGCTGGCCAGGCCGTTGAAGGTCTGCTTGGCCGTCAGCATGTGCACATGCGGATGGTACCAGTAGATGCCGCCCCGGTCCTGCACGGTGAAGGTGTAGTTGTAGCTTTCTCCGGGAGCGATGGCGTGATGCGGGTTGCCGTCCATGCGCCAGTCATTGTGCAGGCCGTGCCAATGAATGTTGCTCGCCTCCTGCAGATCGTTTTGCAGGCGGGCGGCAAAGCTGTCGCCGCTGTTGATGCGGATGATGGGATTCTGGTACTGCTTGCCTGCGTACTGGGCCTGGAAGAACAGAATGGGAGTGCTCCTGCCGGCCAGGATCTGGGTGCTGGCGGCCTGGGTGCGGATGTCCAGGGTCCCGGCGCGTATCTCCAGTGCGCCGAGCAGGCCTTCCTGGCCGGGCCGGTACAGCGGCGTCGTGAAGTTCTGCGCCAGCCGGGGATCGAAATTCTGGTAACTCAGGGGCTCGGCAGTGCTGGCGGCCTGCGTCGTAGCGTTGCGCGGG
This sequence comes from Thermithiobacillus tepidarius DSM 3134, assembly GCF_000423825.1. Taxonomy (NCBI): domain Bacteria; kingdom Pseudomonadati; phylum Pseudomonadota; class Acidithiobacillia; order Acidithiobacillales; family Thermithiobacillaceae; genus Thermithiobacillus; species Thermithiobacillus tepidarius. Next base: position 100,638 of record NZ_AUIS01000008.1, on the reverse strand, counting down.
CCCAGGCCGAGCTGCGTGCCGGCGCCGGGCTGCTGCTCGGGTGAGCATCCCTCCAGCAAGGCGCCGAGTCCCCCTGTCGTCAAGGCATAGCCGGTCGCTGCGGAGTATTTGAAAAAGGTTCTTCTGCTGATACCCATTTACCCTCCTTTTGGAAAGAAGATCGCCATCTCGTGTGAAGCGCGTGGGTACGTACAGCTTTGACGTGCAGCGGCTAAGGGCTGGCCTGGCAGCGGGAACGGCAAATTCCAGGGCCCTTGTTAACACTATAAACAATGAGAAGCGGCAAGGGCTGCCCGTTTCCGACCAAGGGCCGTGCACCTTGAGGCTCAACAAGCCGTTGCAGATGGGCGATGGGAGGTCGGTTTTCGAGAGATGATTCGGCCAGGGAAAGTGCGCTAGTCCGGCCCGGGCGGCCAGTGCCGCTCCTGGCGCCCAGGCTTGTCCGCGCCCCGGTTGCGCCGGTAGCTCCAGCCGAGAATGGTGGAAATGAGCGAGACGACGAGCGCGACCGCCAGCCACAGCCACAGAGTGCCGTCCGGCCGGGCTTGGCTGGCGGTCGCGCTCCTGGCTGCCGATACCGCCGGCGCGGCGGCCTGCACCGGGTCCGGCCAAACCAAGCCCGGTTGGAGCAGCAGGAGCAGTGCCGTTATGGCTGGCCGGACGCGCATGGCAGTGTCGTGCTTCGCAGGGTGGGGGATCCATTGTCGATCTGCCCGGCCGGAGCGTCCACCGGCCAAAGTCCCACGCCGCCGCGTGCCGGGAGGCTGTGTGTTTGTCCGCCGAACGGGTATCATGCGCGCTGGATCCCGGCGCGCCGGCCCGGACGTCAATCAGCATAGGGAAAGTTATGAAGAACCTCGGTCGCTATTTCGTCAAGGGTCTCCTGCTCATCCTGCCCATCGTGCTCACCCTCTACCTCACCGTCTGGGTGGTGGAGGCCATGGACGGGCTCTTCCAGGGCGTGGTTTTCCTGCTCTTCGGCCAGCACATCCCCGGGCTCGGCCTGCTGCTGACCGCCGGCTCCATCGTGCTCGTCGGCGTGCTCGGCTCCCATGTGGTGACCCGCTCCTTCTTCGACTGGCTGAACCAGCTGATGGCCCGCATTCCCTTCCTGGAATCCGTGTACGGCACCATCCAGGAGGCGGTCAGCTTTCTGATCGGCGATCGGGAAAACGGCTTCCAGACCGTGGTGCTGGTGAAGCAGCCGGGCGACCTGGGCTACACCATCGGCCTGCTCACCCGCCAGCAGCTGCCGGAGCTGACCACCTTGCAGGGCGAGGACCGCATTGCCGTGTACGTGCCCATGAGCTATCAGATCGGCGGCTTCACCTACCTGGTGCGGCGCGACCAGATCATCGAGCTGCCCGAAATGACGCCCCAGCAGGCCCTGCGTTTCGCCCTGGTGGGCGGCCTCGGGAAGGGGCACAAGGTCGGATAGGCGGCAAACTTGCCTTCCCCGTTGCGGTCACAATGCTTACACCAACGACAACAGGGGAGTGCTGATGACGCGATTGCTGTTGGCCGTGCTCGGTTTCGTTCTTTCCGCCCAAGTCCTCGCCGCCCAAACCCATCCGCCCGTTCCTGCCCGGGAAAGCTTCCGCCAGATCCAGCCCGTCAACGTGAACATCGCGAGCGTGCGGTTGCCGGTGGGTCCCGGCATGGCGGGACCGTCGGTGCTTGCCGCCCAGATTCTGCTCGACCGCGTCCGCTTCTCACCGGGCGTCATCGACGGGCATTGGGGCAAGAATACCGCCAAGGCCGTATTCTGGTTCCAGAAGGCCAACGGCCTGCCGGCCACCGGCAGCCTGGACGCGGCCACCTTCCGCCTCCTGGCGCAGAAGGCGGCGGTGCCGCCCGATGGCCGGCTGATCGGCATCTACACCACTGGCCCGGCGGACGCCGCCGACCGCTTCCGGCGCTTGCCCCGGGACATCTACGCCCAGGCCCGGCTGAAGGAGCTGGGCTATGAGTCGGCGGCGGAGGCCCTCGGCGAGCACTTTCACAGCACGCCGGCGCTGCTGCAGCAGTTGAACCCGCGAGTCGATTTCGCCCGCCTCGGCCCGGGCGTGCGGCTGAACGTGCCGCTGGTGGCTGCGCCGCCGCCCGCCAACGTCGCCAAGCTCGTGAAAAAGATCGTGGTCTCGGCCCAGGGCTTCTATACCCATGCCCTGGACGCCCAGGGCCGCATCCTCTTCCACTATCCCTCCACCCTGGGTTCGGAATACGATCCCCTGCCGCCCGGCGACTGGAAGGCCAACGGCGTGGCCTTCTATCCGGACTTCCACTTCCAGCCGCGGCTCTTCCACGACGTGCCCGACTCCAATCCCGAGGCCCTCGTGCCGCCCGGCCCCAACTCGCCCGTGGGCCTGGTCTGGATCGACCTCAGCAAGGAGCACTACGGCATCCACGGCACCTCGGAGCCCCAGACCATCGGCTACACCAGCTCACACGGCTGCGTGCGGCTGACCAACTGGGACGCCTGGGAACTGGGCAAGTACACGGCGCCCGGCACGCCCGTCACCTTCATGGAAGGGGGCGAGACCCTGCCGGCGCCGGCCCGCCGCGCCGTCAGGCCCGCGCCGGCGCCTGCTCCTGCGGCTGCTCCGGTGCCAGGCGCGACGTCCGCGCCCACCAGATGAGCCGGTTGTTGGCCGGCATGGCCCGGTCCTCCACCAGCCGCAGGCCCTGCGCTTGGGCCAGGGCATCCACCGCCTCGAAGTCGCGGATGCCGCTCGCCGGATCGCGCGCCTTCAGCCAAGTGTCGAATTGGGCATTGCTGGCGCTGGTATAGCGGCCGCCGTAGTTGAAGGGGCCGTAGAGGCACAGGATGCCCCCGGGCGCGAGCACGCGCCCGGCCCCGGCAAAGAGCCGCTCGACCCCCGCCCAGGACACGATGTGGATGGTATTGGCGCAGAACACGGCCTCGATCCGGGCCACGGGCCAGGGCTCATCGAAGAGATCCAGCGCCAGCGGCGGCCGGACGTTGGGCAAGCCGGCCTCATCCAGCCAGGCCTGGATGCCAGGCAGGTTGTGGGGCAGGTCGCTGGGCTGCCAACACAGGTGCGGCAGGTGGGCGGGGAAATAGGCGGCATGCTGGCCAGTGCCGCTGCCGATCTCCAGGACCTCGCCGACCCCGGCGAAGATCTCCCGCAGCGCCTCCAGGATGGGCTCGCGATTGCGGACGCAGGCTTCGGAAAAAGGTTTCATTCGTGCGCGTCGAGTGGTGGGGTGATGGGTGTTGAGACTGGGACAGGCTGTGCGGGCTGTCAAGTTGGTGTGGGAGCGGGCTGGCCCACGCTTGCTTGCCCATCGGCACGGCGGATCGCGGGCAAGCCCGCTCCTACACACCAACCCGCCAGGCTTGGCACGGCACCGCAGCCGCCCGGAACACCCTCTCCCTTGGGGAGAGGCAGGGTGAGGGACAACATGGCGAGCGCCCGGGCATTGCTTCCGTCGCGCTGCTGCCGCCGGCCGTCGGAGCGGGCTTGCCCGCGATCAAGCAGGCCAGCCGCCCGTGCATCACGAGCCAGCTCGCTCCTACCCTCCCGTGAACCCGCGCGATTCAGCGCGTTGCCGGGGCGGCGCTGGCATCGCGCCCGCGCCCCCGGACACCCGCTCCCGCCGGGCGCGGGCAGGGTGAGGGCGCTGTTGGACTTTTAGCGGGTTGAGTGTGGGGCTCGGGCATGCCGTCCCTTGGTCCCGCCAGGATGCCGTTGGCTTGCTAGATCACCTTGGAAAAGCGCACCGGCTCGCCCCGGCGCAGATACACATCGAAGACCATGCAGATGTTGCGGATGAGCAGGCGGCCGCGCGGCAGCACGTCGATGCGGCCGTCCTCCAGGCGCAGCAGGCCGTCGGCGGCCATGTCGCGCAGGCGCTGCAGCTCTGCGGTGAAATAGTTCGCGAAGACGATGCCGTACTGCCGCTCGATGGCGGCGAAATCGAGGCTGAAATCGCAGATGAGGCGGGTGATGACGTTGCGGCGCAGGCGGTCGTCGCGGCTCAGTTCGATGCCGTGCGCCACCGGCAGCTGGCCCGCGGCCAGCCGGGCGTAGTATTCGTCCAGCCCGTGCACGTTCTGGCTGTAGCTGTCGCCGACCTGCGAAATGGCGGTCACGCCCATGGCCACCAGATCGCAGTCGGCATGGGTGGAGTAGCCCTGGAAATTGCGGTGCAGGGTGCCTTCGCGCTGGGCGCGGGCCAACTCGTCCTCGGGCAGGGCGAAGTGGTCCATGCCGATGTAGACGTAGCCCGCCGCCGCCAGCTGCTCCATGCTGCGCGCCAGGATGGCGAGCTTGGCCTCCGGGCTCGGCAGATCGGCGGCGTTGATGCGCCGTTGCGGCTTGAAGCGCTCCGGCAGGTGCGCGTAGTTGAAGATGGCCAGGCGGTCCGGCCGCGCGGCGATCACCCGCGCCAGGGTGTGGGCAAAGCTGTCCTCGGTCTGCAGCGGCAGGCCGTAGATGAGATCCACGCTCACCGAGCGGAAGCCCAGTCGGCGCGCCTCCTCCAGCACGCCGAAGGTCAACTCCTCGCTCTGGATGCGGTTGACCGCCCGCTGCACCGCCGGGTCCAGGTCCTGCACCCCGAGGCTCAGGCGGTTGAAGCCCAGTTCGCGCAGCAGCGCCAGCGTGCCGGGCTCCACCTCGCGCGGATCGATCTCGATGCTGTATTCGCCCGCATCGTCGTCCAGCAGGGTGAAGTGCCGGCGCGTCTGCGCCATCAGCGCCCGCATTTCCTCGCCGCTCAGGAAGGTGGGCGTGCCACCGCCCCAGTGCAGCTGCGTCACCGGCCGGCTGGGGTCGAAGCGCCCGCCCAAAAGTTCGATCTCGCGGAAGAGATGCTGCAGATAGACACCCGCCTTGCTGCGGTCCTTGGTCACCACCTTGTTGCAGGCGCAGTAGAAGCAGACCGTGTCGCAGAAGGGGATGTGGAAGTAGAGGGACAGGGGGCGTTGCGGGCATTCGGCGTTGGTGGCGGCGATCTGCCGTTGCAGGGCATCGGCGTCGAAGCCGGGATGGAACTGCGGCGCCGTGGGATAGGAGGTGTAGCGCGGGCCAGCGGTGTCGTACTTGCGGATCAGCGCGGAATCGAAGGTGACGGATTGATCCAGCATGGGCAGTCTCCTGTGCTCCGCACATTTTAGCGCCGCGGCTATCGAGTGACAACCGGATGTGCAAGTCCGCTTTGTTGCCAAAAAGAGGCGCCCCGCGGGGCGCCCCTGTGCATCAGCGGTGCGGCAATGCGGCTCAGAAGGTGACCACCGCCTGGGCGAGCATGCGGTCGGCCATGGCGTCGGCGATGCGCCGGGCATCGGCATTGCCCTGCGGCGCTTCCAGATCGCGGAACTCGTAGTTGACCATGAGCCGCGCCTTGGGATTGAAGAGGTACTGGCCGCCCACGGTCCAGGTCTTGAAGACGCGCTCCTGGGCCGCATTGTCGTACTGGCGGTTCAGGGTATCGTAGCGCAGGTTCAGCTCCCAGTTGGGCGTCAGCGTATAGGAAGTCTGCACGTACCAGCCCTTCGCCTTGCCGGTGGGCGCGACATTCGGCGTGCCGCCCTGGAAGGCCGGGTTGATGCCCGCGTCGATCATGCCGGCGGCATGCACGTACTCGCCGCGCACCCGCCACGGCGCCCGGTTGTAGTGGATGCCCACGCCTTGGCGCAGGCGCCGGTAGGAGTCGCTCTGGTAATCACGCTTGCCCTCGCCGCGCCAGACGAAGGCCGACAGCTCCTGCCGGTGGGCACCGTACAGCGGGCCCTGGAACACGTAGCTGGCCTGCAGGCGGCCAGTCACGTCCTTGTCGTCGTTGTCGTCCGTGCCGATGCTGGGCGTGCCGTTGCTCACCGCCAGCGCATAGGTGTACTCCATCTGGCCCTGGCGGAACCAGTCGAAGACCTGCACGCCGACGTCGCGGAAGGCGGAGTTGCCACCGATAAAGGCGTTTTCTGCCGGCGTGGCGCCGGCCTGAACGCGGTTTTCCTGCACCAGTTGGGCGGCGATGGCGCTGAAGTTGATGAAGTCCGCCGCGAAGGGGTTGCCCTCCAGGGCCTCGTCCATGGTCGGCATCTTGAAGCGGCCGGCGCGCAGGCGCGCGCCGGGCAGATAGTTGAAGGTCACCGAAGCGTCCGTCAGCGCCACGGAATCGACGCGGGTGATGGCATTATTGCCGAACTCCGCCATCAGGAAGTAGTTGATCTTGGTATCCTCCAGCGCGCCGCGGACGCCCAGGCGGGCGCGGCGGATGTTGAAGGTGGAGGTCGACTCGTCGCCGCCGAAGGTGTTGAAGATCGCCTGGTGGCCGTTGTGCGGGGCCAGGTTCGAGCTCGTCAGGCCGGTGACGGGATCACCAAAGCTCTGTTCGTAGGTGCCCTGGATGAAGCCGAAGAGCTTGACGGGCTTGGCGTCGGCGGGCTCGGTGCCCTGGATGGCGATCCAGTTGGCGGCGTGGGCGGCAGGCGCGAGGCCGGCCAGCAGCAGAAAAGCGAGGGTCTTGCGGATGGGCATGGCTGAATTCTCTGAACTCCAGGCAAAAACAGGCGGGCTGCGGCCCGCGTGACGGTTGATCCTTGTGCGGCCAAGCCGGATGCGCGGCGCCGACGCGCAAGCGCGTGCGGGGCGGGCAAATCCGGGCTGAAAAGCGGGGTTTCCTGAGCGGCTGGACAGCTACATTAGAATCTTTGGATATGGTGAAAGGCGGGCATTCTAATTTCTGCGCCCGTTTCAAACAAGCGCGCCGAGGCAGCGGCCTCGTGCCGGCGCCCGGGTCAGGCGGCCTCGCCCAAAGGCCGGATGCCGCGCAGCTGCGCGAAGCTGACCGTTCGCACCGTATCCAGGAAGTCCCGCAGATAAGCGAGTTCCGCCTGCTCCCGCGTGCAGGCCGCGTAGAGTCGGTTCCACAGGCCCTGGGGCCCGAGGGGCTTGGCGATCACGTAGCCCTTCTCCACATAGCCTTCCACCGCCCAGGCGGGCAGGGCGGCCACGCCGCGGCGCGATGCCACCAGTTGCAGGATGGCGACGGTCAGCTCCGCCGTCCGCCGGCTGGCCGGCTGGATGCCCGCCGGGCGCAGGAAGGCGCGGATCACATCCAGGCGCTCCTCCTCCACGGGATAGGTGATCAGGGTCTCGTCTTGCAGGTCCTCGGGCCGCAGATAGGGGCGCTCGGCCAGCGGGTGGGACTTGCTCAGCAACGCGAGGATCTCGTAGCGGAACAGCGGGTGGAAAACCGCGCCGGGCAAGTCCTGCAGCTCCGAAGTGATGGCCAGATCCGCCGCATCGGTCAGCAGGCCCGGCACCGGATCGCGCTGGAAGCCGGATACCAGGTCCAGCTCCACCTCCGGCCAGTGCTCGCGGAAGGCGTCCATGGCCGGCATCAGCCAATCGAAGCAGGTGTGGCACTCCACGGCGATGCGCAGGCGCCCGGCCTGTCCTTGGGCCATGCGGGCCAGATCGCGCTCGGCCGCCTTGACCTCGGGCAGCACGGTCCGCGCCAGGCGCAGCAGGCGCTCCCCGGCCGCCGACAGGCGCAAAGGCGTGCTCTTGCGCTGGAACAGGGAAACGCCGAAGGCGTTTTCCAGCGCTTTGATCTGATGGGAGAGGGCCGACTGGGTCAGGTGCACCCGCTCCGCCGCCGTCGACAGGCTGCCGGTTTCCGCAAGGGCGAGCAGGGTGCGCAGATGACGTAGTTCGATAGACATGATCGGGTTCAATGAAAAACATTCATGATCATGCATCATATCCCAAGATGGCCAGGCGGATCAAAGTCCCACGGCGCCGCCTCGAAAACGTCTTATCCTTGACAGGGACATGTCCTGTGCTACTAGTCATGAATGTAATGGTCCCTGCCAGGAGGTCGCCATGTATCGGTTTCTCGCCCTTCCCGCCCTGTCTGCGGCGCTGCTGCTGGCCGGCGTCGCCCCGCTGGCCCAGGCGGCCGAGCAGGCCTATGTGAAAATCCTGTCTCCCGCCAATGGCGCCAAGCTCGATGCCATGGCGCAGAACAAGATCACCTACGAGGTTCAGCCGGGCCCGCGCGGCGACCACGTGCACGTGTACGTGGATGACAAAGAGGTCGGCATCCTGCGGCAGTTGAAGGGCAGCTATACCCTGGAAACCCTCTCGCCCGGCAATCACGACGTCTGCATCAAGGTAGTCAACAAGGCTCACGTGCCCATCGGCGTGGAACGCTGCATCAAGGTGAGCCTCGACTAGGCATGGACCTGCAGAACCTGCTCTACGCCTCGGTGCAGGTGGTGCACAACTTCGGCGCCGCCGCCGTGGTCGGCGGCACCGTTTTCGCCCTGTGGCCCCGACGCCAGGGCGAGGAGGTCCGCCGCGCCCTGGCTTGGCTGGTGCTGGTCGCTTGGTCGGCCCAGGCTGCCAGCGGGCTGGGCTTTGGCTTGGTCAGCCAGTACTACTATGGCCGCCCGCCCGACATCCACGGCGTCGCCGTCGTGGCGCTCGGCATCAAGGTCGTCTGCGCCGTGCTGGGCTTCCTGCTGGCCGCCTGGTATCTCGCCAGTGCCGCCAAGTGGCCCGAGGGGCGGCGTCTGGCTTTGTGGCGCGGCATCGGCGCCCTGGGCGTGATCGCGCTGACCGCCGCCGCCTTCCTGCGCTGGTTCTCCTGAGCCGGATGCCTCATCCCCACGGAATAAGTCTCCGGCCCAGGTTTCGCCAAGCCCGGCCCAGCAGGCGCAATGCATCGGCGGGGAATTGGCCGATTTCCGCCGGAGGCCGGCCGGCGGCGAGGCCGAGTTCCAAGAGGTATTTGTGTTGGGCCAGCGCGTCCAGCACTTGGGCGCCCATCCCTTCGAAGAAGGCCTGACGTTGCGGCTGCGACGGCGAATTGAGCCAGGCGATGCCGTCCCGTGGGCCCAGGCGGACGACGCCGCCCAAATCCGGCGCGCCGAGCGGCGCCGGCTGCCCGCCCCGCCGCTGGCGCAGAAAGTTGTCGGCCCATTGCCGGCCGTGGCCGGCGGCGCGCTGCGCCGTGCTGGGCAGCCGAGGCGCCGCCGCGAACACGGATACATCCCCCAGGGCGTACAGCCCCGCCACCCCGGGCACCTGCCCATGCGCGTCCACCAGGATGCGCTGGCTCCCCGCCAGCGTCGCCACCTGCTCCCGCCACGGGCCCAGCAGGTCGCGCAAGGCGGGTGCGTCGTTGCGCAGTCCCGTGGCCGACAGGCGCACCGTGCGGGCCGGGGGCGGCATGTCGCCGGCCAGGGCGCTATGCAGGTGGACGGCAATGCCCTGCTGCCGCAGCGCCCGTTGGGCGTAGCACCCCGCCGCTTCGGGCAAGGCCGGCAGAAGGCGCCCGCCCCGGGCGTGGATCTCGATGCGGGCAGTCGGGTAGCGGATGCGCAGGGCGCAGGCCAGTTCCACTCCGTGGGGGCCGGCGCCGGCGATCTGGATGCCGGCGGGCCGCCAAGCATCCAGGCGGCGCAGGGCCGCGCGGGCACCTTCGTAGGAGCTGAGCGACAGCGCGGCCGATGACGGTGCCGTCAGGGCGCCGGTGGCGAGGAGAAGCGCGGGGCTGCGCAGTTCGATCTCCGTGCCTTCGGCGGCAACGAGCACTTGAAAGCGGGAGGGCATCCGTTCGTCCCGCCCGGCCAGGCGGCCGTGGCCGCGGAAGAAGCGCAGCGCGGGCGGCAGCAGCGCGCGGTAATCGATCAGCGGATTCCGGCCGTTCTCGATGAATTCATAGAGCAGCGGAGTGTAGGTCTGCTGGCCGCGCTCGTCGACGAGCGCGATGGCCAGGTTGCGCGCCTGGCGCGCCAGATGGATTGCCGCGCTCAGGCCCGCGAATCCCGCCCCGATGATGATCACATCGACGTCCATGCCGACCTCGCGCGTTTTCGAGCAGCCATTGTAAGCCAGCCCAGCGGGCGTGCCGCTGTGACCTTGGTTGGAGCGCTCGTGCCAGCGGACTGAGCACGTGTTAAGCTTGTGCCACCTTCAGCGCCGGGGATGCCTTGCGATGCCCCTGTCGGGCGGCAAGCGGGGTCCCGGGCAACGGCGCGTCACCGGACGGACAATCGTCACCACGAGGTAGGGCTTGAGGCAAACCGCATATCGTACGCTGCGCCTGCTGCGCATCACCCGGGTCCTAGTCAAGCACGGTCTGGACGATCTGTTGTTTTCCGTGCGCTGGCTGCGGCCGTACCGCTTCATCCTGGCCCTGAATCCCATCTACTGGTTCCAGCGGCGGGCCGAGGGCACCACCGGCCAGCGGCTGCGCCGCGCCCTGGAAGAGCTCGGGCCGACCTACATCAAGCTCGGGCAGATGCTGTCCACGCGCCGCGATCTCCTGCCCGACGAGATTACCCGGGAGCTGGCCCGGCTGCAGGACGACGTGCCGCCCTTCCCCGGCGAGGCGGCGCGCGCCATCGTCGAAGGGTCGCTGGGCCGCTCTCTGGACGAGCTCTTCCAGGACTTCGATCCCGTGCCGGCGGCGGCCGCCTCCATCGCGCAGGTGCATTTCGCGCATCTGCGCGACGGCCGCGAGGTGGCGGTGAAGGTGCGCCGGCCGGGCATCGAGCGCATCGTCGAGCAGGATTTCGCCATTCTGTCCTTCCTGGCGGAGCTGGCGGAGCGCTACTCGGCCGAGGCCCGGCGCCTGCGGGTGCGGGCAGTGGTGGAGGAGTACGCCAAGACCATCGCCGGCGAAATGGACTTCCTGCGCGAAGCCGCCAACGCCAGCCAGTTGCGGCGCAACTTCGCCGAGCACACCGATCTCCTCTATGTGCCGGCGGTGTTCTGGGACTATTGCAGCGAGGGCGTGCTGGTCATGGAGCGGGTGCATGGCATTCCCATCAGCCAGCGCGAAGCCCTGGCCGCGGCGGGCATCGACTTCGACCAGCTGTCGCGGCGCGCCGCCGAGATCTTCTTTCGGCAGGTCTTCGTCGACGCCTACTTCCATGCGGACATGCACCCCGGCAACATCTTCGTCGATCCGGACACGGGCCGCTTCATCGCCGTGGACTTCGGCATCATGGGCACCCTGGACCGCGACAGCCAGCACTATCTGGCGGAAAACATGTCGGCCTTCTTCGACCGCGACTACGAGCGCGTGGCCGAGGCCCACGCGGCAGCGGGCTGGATCCCGTCCGGCACCAACCTGCAGGACTTCGAAACCGCCCTGCGGGCCATCGCCGAGCCCATCTTCGAGCGCCCCTTGAACGAAATCTCCGTGGGCAACCTGCTGCTGCGCCTGTTCCAGACCACCCGCCGTTTCAACATGCAGACCCAGCCGCAATTGCTGCTGCTGCAAAAGACCCTGGTCAACGTCGAGGGCATTGCCCGCAACTTCAATCCCAACCTGAACATCTGGGAAGTGGCCGCGCCCATGCTGGCCACCTGGATGAACCAGCAGCGGGGCCCGCTGGGCTGGGCGCGCGAGGTGCGGGAGAACCTGCCCAAGTGGGGCCTGAACCTGCCGCAGATCCCCAACTTGCTGCACACCGCTCTGGATCAGATGGTGCAGGGACGCCTGGAGCTCTATCTCAAGAGCGAGCAGATGGAAATCATGCGCCAGGAGCTCCGCTTCGGCCTGCATCGCATCTTCATGGCCATCGTCGGCGTATCGCTGCTGATCTCCGCCGCCATCATCGCCGATCAGGAAAACGGCATCTTCGGCAGCCTCGCCGGCTTGTCGCCGGTGTCGTGGGTGTTGGGGCTGGTGGGCGCGTACATTTTGTTTTTGGGGTGGCCGCGGCAGCCGGATTAGGGGATCTGGGCGGGCTTGGTTCAGCCCGGCGGCAATTTGCAGCCCGGGTTGGATGCCGCGAAGCCCAACGGGTTTAAGGCAGGAGCGAGCCAGGGTGCCAGCTCGCCAGGGGTTGGCACGGTACCGCGCCCGCGCCCCGAGTACCCGCGCCGGTCGGGCGCGGGCCGGGTAGGGGCCGATAGGGCGGGCGCCCCGGCAGCAATCTTGGATCGTGTTCTCGCCTCTGGTTTGTAGGAGCAGGTAGCCCGCGATCAACCATGCCAGTCGTCCCTGCATCGCGAGCAAGCTCGCCCCTACAGCCCCGGAGCCAGCCCCTCAGCGCTTGGCACGGTGCCGCGCCGGCCTGCCCCGGACATCCGCTCCCGCCGGGAGCGGGCAGGGTGAGGGTGCGGCGTTGCGGGGGATCGGCGTGGCGACTGGCGTGCGGTGCCGTCTGGCCGCGCCTCAAATGCTGATGCCCCGGCCCTGTCCTTGGGGATCGTCCGCATCGAAAGGATCACGCAGCTGGATGGCTTGCGAGTTGCCCCAGGCCGCCAGATCCGCCACTTGCACGCCCAGCCAGTAAAAAGGCCCGACGCTGTCGTGATCGTGGCCGCCGATCAGAGTCTGGTCGGCTTCGAGCAGAACGTTCCGGGCAAAGTCCAACGCCTCGCCCCGGCTGCGAAAAGTCTTCCACAACACGACCCGTTCCTGCTGCGGGTCGGCCGGCAGCGGCACGGGCCGGTCCAGGGCGGCCTTGACCGTCATTTCCCTTGCTTCATTGTGGTAACGATGCATGCCTGCTCCTTTCGGCGCAGCCTTGCCATCCGCGGTCTGATCAGATGGCTCGCGCCGTGCTTGGCGAGAGAGGGATGATCTGCGTGGAGGTCGGCCCCGCTCGGCGGGGCCGCGATCAGGCGTGATGCTAGCGTGGGTTGCGAATATCCTCTTTGGCGTCGCCGTACGCCTTCTGCACTTTGCCGGCGGTCTTCTGGGCGGTGCCCTTCAACTCGGTCTTCTCGTTGCCGGTCGCCCGGCCGGCCGCTTCCTTGACTTTGCCGGTGGCCTCCCGGGCGCGGCCCTTCACCTGGTCTTTGTTCATGGCAGGCTCCTTTCGTGAATAGCTTCCTGCCTATTCAGACGCCGGCTGGACAGGGGAGTTCGCCCCGCCGGCCCGTTGTGCGACCTTGGTCCCGGTGCGATGCTTCAGCCCGCCAGGTCGTGCTCCGCCTCCTCGTCGCTTTCCAGGCCGAGTTCCTTGAGCTTGCGGGTCAGGGTGTTGCGTCCCCAGCCCAGTTTGCGGGCGGCTTCCTGCTTGTGGCCGCGGGTATGGGCCAGGGCGGTTTCCAGCAGGATGCGCTCGAAGCGGGGCAGGGCTTCGGCCAGGAGATCGTCCTGGCCCTGGCTCAGGCGCTGCCGGGCCCAGTCGGCCAGGGAGCGATCCCAGTCCAGGGCGGCCGGCGCCGCCGTTTGCGCCTGGGTGCTGGCCGGGCCCTGCAGCTCCGGCGGCAGGTCGTGCGTCTGCACGATCTGACTGGGCGCCATGACCGTGAGCCAGCGGCACACGTTTTCCAGCTGGCGCACGTTGCCGGGCCAGGAAAAGTGCGTCAGGACCTGCTCCGCGGCCGGACTCAGGCGCTTGCGCTCCACCCCCAGTTCGGCGGCCGACTGGCTCAGGAAGTGGCGGGCCAGCTGCGGAATGTCTTCGCGCCGCTCGCGCAACGGCGGCAGGTGGATGCGGATGACATTCAGCCGGTGGAAGAGGTCTTCGCGAAATTTGCCCTCGCGCACCAGCCTTTCCAGGTCCTGGTGGGTGGCGGCGATGACGCGCACGTTCACGCGCACCGGATTGTGCCCGCCCACCCGGTAGAACTCGCCGTCGGCCAGCACCCGCAACAGGCGGGTCTGCAGGCCGGCGGGCATGTCGCCGATTTCATCCAGGAAGAGGGTGCCGCCATTGGCCTGCTCGAAGCGGCCATGGCGCTGGCTGACGGCGCCGGTGAAGGCGCCGCGCTCGTGGCCGAAGAGCTCGGATTCCAGCAGCTCCGCGGGAATGGCGGCGGTGTTGATGGCGATGAAGGGGCCGCCGGCGCGCGGGCTGTGGCGGTGCAGGGCGTGGGCGACCAGCTCCTTGCCGGTGCCCGATTCGCCGTTGATGAGTACGTTGATGTGGGAGCGGGACAGCCGCCCGATGGCGCGGAACACCTCCTGCATGGCCGGCGCCTCGCCGATGATCTCCGGGGCCGGCGACGGCTCCGCCGCTTCCTCGGGACGCTGGCCGCCGTGCTCCATGGCCCGCCGGGTCAGGCTCACCGCTTCGTCCACGTCGAAGGGCTTGGGCAGGTACTCGAAGGCGCCGCCCTGGAAAGCCGCCACCGCGCTGTCCAGGTCCGAATGGGCGGTGGTGATGATGACGGGCAGCTGCGGCCAGTGTTTCTGGATGCGCTGCAGCAGGTCCAGCCCGTTCATGCCCGGCATGCGCACGTCGCTGATGATGGCAGCCGGCTGCTCGCGTTGCAGCCGCTCCAGGACGCCCTCGGCGCTGGCGAAGGTCTGCACGGGAATGCCCGCGGTCTCCAGCGCCTTCTCCAAAACCCAACGGATGGAGCGGTCGTCATCGATGACCCAGACGGATTTCATGGGCTTGGCACTCCTTGGCCTATGCGCACAGCCTGCTCTCCACGGATACGGCGTCCGGCCCGCGGCCCATCACCCATCGGTGAGCAAGGGCAAGTACACCCCGAAGCGGGTGCGCCCCGGCTCGGAATGCAGCTCAACCAGGCCGCCATGGCCGGCCACCAGCGACTGCACGATGGAGAGGCCCAGGCCCAGGCCGTCGGGGCGGCCAGTGACCAGGGGCAGGAAGATCCTCGACTGCAGTTCCGGCGGCACGCCTGGGCCGTTGTCCTCCACCTCGGCGCAGAGCGCCAGGCGGTGGCGGCGCGTGCCGATGGTGAACTGGCGCTCCACCCGGGTGCGCAGGGTGATGCGGCCCTCCTGCCCCAGCGCCTGCATGGCGTTGCGCACCAGGTTGATGAAGACCTGGATCAGCTGCTCGGCGTCGGCCATGAACTCGGGAATGGAGGGGTCGTAATCGAAGCGCAGGTCGATGCCGGTGGGCAGGTCGGTTTGCGCCAGGCGCCTGACGTGCTCCAGCACGTGATGGATGTTGGTGGGCGCCAGCCGCGGCCGGGCCTGGGCCCCCTGCAGGCGCGTCAGGAGCCGGCTGAGGCGATCGGCTTCCTTGATGATGATGCCGGTGTATTCCTTGAGCGCCGGATCATCCAGATGGCGCTCCAGCAATTGGGCGGCGCCGCGCAGGCCGCCCAGCGGGTTCTTGATCTCGTGCGCCAGGCCGCGCACCACCTCCTGGGTGACGGCATGCTGGTTCAGCAGCAGCTCCTCCTGGGTGATGCGCAGATGCCGGTCCTGACGCACCAATTCCAGCAGTACGCCCGGCTCCGGTAGGCTGCGGCCGCCGCCCGCCGGCAGGGTGACGGGCGAAATGGCGGCGTCCACCATCACCTCGCCCCAGTGGGAAACGCGCAGGTGCTGGGCCCGGTCGGTCACCGGCGCCTGGCCGGCCAGCGCGCCGCGCAGGCGCTCCCGCAGGGGCGGCGGCAGTTCCATCAAGGCGTCGACCGGTTGGCCGAAGCCGTAGCGCAGGCTGGTCTTGAGAAGATCCTCGGCCGCCGGGTTCAAATAGCAGACCCGCAGGTCGCCATCCAGCACCAGGATGGCCGTGGTCATGCCGTCCAGCACGGTTTCGACCGGCAACTGCTGCGGGTCGGTGATCAGGGGGGAGGTAGGCGCGTAGTGGACCATGTCAGAGTTTAGCAATAAGCGTGCCCGTGCAAGCGCGGCGGGATTGGCCGCGAAACTCAGGGGCTTGAGCGGAAAAGAGCGGCATTTGCACCAAAATAGTGCAAATGCCGCTCTTTGAAAAGCCGGCGGGAAAGCGTAGGCGTGCTTAGCGGGCTTCCGTCGGCGCGCTGCCCGCCGACAGGCTGTCGATCTGGCGGTCCAGCAGCAGCACCCGTTCCTGGGCGGTGTGCACCCGCTCTTCCAGGGCGTTCACCCGGTCCTGGTAGCGGACGTAGTTGCGCTCGCTGCCCAGCCGCACCGCCTTGCCCTCCTCGTACTCCTTGATGGCGTTCAGCAGCTCAAGGCGCGCCAGGTCGCGCTGCTGCTGCAATTCCTGCAGCCGTTGCGCTTGAACGTCGGGCGCCTTGGGCTTGGGGCTGGCCGGTTCGGTCGCGGCCCCGGGCTTGCTGCCGGCGGCACCGCTGCCGGACGGCGCGGGGGCTGCGCCCGTGTGGCTGTCCTGGAGGATGGGGCGCAGCTGCTTGGCCTTGGCCGGGGGCTTGTTGCCATAGTGCACCATGCCCTGGCTGTCCACCCAGCGGTAGATCGTGTCGGCCTGTGCGACGGCGGGCAGGAGCCCCGCGAATAAGACCCAGATGAGCCAAGGCATGGCGGCCTCCGCTGGTGAATGGGTGGAAAATAATATTCTATTTTAGACGATGACGCGCAATAAGCATGGTGCCGGGGTCGGATGCGCCGCAAAAAACAAGGCCCCGCGCGGGGCGGGGCCTGGTCGCTGCGGCGGTCGCCCTTAGAGGCTGTAGTACATGCGCATTTCCACCGGATGCGTGGTCATGTTCACTTCCTGCACCTCGGCGCGCTTCAGTTCGATGAAGGCGTCCAGCATGCTGTCGGTGAACACGCCGCCCTTGGTCAGGAAGGCGCGGTCGGCGTCCAGGGCGTCCAGCGCCTCGGACAGGGAACCGCAGACCTGCGGAATGCTCTTCTTCTCCTCGGCCGGCAGGTCGTAGAGATCCTTGTCCATGGCCTCGCCCGGATGGATCTTGTTCTGGATGCCGTCCAGGCCCGCCATCATCATGGCCGCGAAGGCCAGGTAGGGGTTGGCGGTGGAATCGGGGAAGCGGACCTCGATGCGCCGCGCCTTCGGGTTGGTCACGAAGGGGATGCGGATGCTCGCCGAGCGGTTGCGCGCCGAGTAGGCCAGCATGACCGGCGCCTCGAAGCCGGGCACCAGGCGCTTGTAGCTGTTGGTCGACGGATTGGTGATGGCGTTCAGGGCCTTGGCGTGCTTGATGATGCCGCCGATGTAGTAGAGCGCCAGCTCGGACATGCCGCCGTAGCCGTCCCCGGAGAAGAGATTCTTGCCGTCCTTGGCCAGGGACATGTGCACGTGCATGCCGGACCCGTTGTCGCCGACGATGGGCTTGGGCATGAAGGTGGCGGTGTGGCCGTAGGCGTGGGCGACGTTGTGGACCACGTACTTGAGGATCTGCACTTCGTCGGCCTTGCGGGTCAGGGTGCCGAAGGCCACGCCGATTTCGTTCTGGTTGGCAGTGGCCACTTCGTGGTGGTGCACCTCGACCTTGATGCCCATTTCCTCCAGGGCCAGGCACATGGCGCTGCGGATATCCTGGCTGGAGTCCACCGGAGGCACGGGGAAGTAGCCGCCCTTGACGCTGGGACGGTGAGCCATGTTGCCGCTTTCATACTCCTTGCCGGAGTTCCAGGCCGCTTCCTGGGAGTCGATCTTGTAGGAGCAGCCCGACATGTCGATGCTCCAGGTCACGGAGTCGAAGATGAAGAACTCGTTTTCCGGGCCGAAGTAAGCGGTGTCGGCGATGCCGGTGCTCTTCAGGTAGGCCTCGGCGCGCTTGGCGATGGAGCGAGGATCGCGCTCGTAGCCTTCGCCGGTGGCCGGCTCGATGATGTCGCAGCGGATGATGAGCGTGTTCTCGTCCATGAAGGGGTCCATCACCGCCGAGCTGGGGTCCAGCTTCAGGATCATGTCGGATTCATTGATGTGCTTCCAGCCGGCGATGGAGGAGCCGTCGAAGGCCTTGCCCTCCTCGAAGGCGCCCTCGTCCAAGGCGTGGGCGGGCATGCTGACATGCTGCTCCTTGCCCTTGGTGTCGGTGAAGCGCAGGTCAATAAACTTCACATCGTTTTCTTCGATCAGTTTGAATACGTCTTTAACGGCGTCAGCCATCGTGAACTCCTGGTTGCGGCGGGTGCTGAGTGGGTCGTCGGGGAATAGCAGAATTTGTGCCAGGCGCGCGCGTTTGTCAACGTGCCGGTTTTCTGCGCTTGGCGGCCAGTGCGTTGGGTGAAGAGATTGCTCTTGTGCACCATTTTGGTGCTTGTCGGTCTTTTATGCACCATTGTTGGGCAATTCGGGTTGGGCTCAGGCGCCGCGTGAATGATGCCAGAAAAAGCGTAGCGGGTGGGCGACGCCCGCCTGCGCGAGCGCATTACGGATGTCCTGTTCCAGGCGGTGCAGGTCCTGGATGCTGCCGGTCGCCGGCAGGGGATAGCAAAGATCCAGTTCCAACTGTTCTCCCTGATAGTGCAGGGTCACGGCCTGCGGCAGCGGCAGGCCGCGGTCGCGCAGGGTGGCGCGCAGGCGCGCCTCGATCTCGCTGCGCGGCGGCAGCAGTTCGCCGCCGGCCTCGTCGTCCTCGCTGTCGATGTGGATGGTGGCCTCGCCCAGGCCGGGCATGCCGGCCAGCAGGGCGCGGCGCACTCGCTCGGCGATCTGGTGGCCTTCCGACACGCTCAGGTAAGGCGCCACCTGGATGTGCACCTCGGCCAGCACCTGATGCCCCATGCGCCGGGTCTTCAGGAGGTGCAGGTCGGTGACGCCCTCCACGCCGTTGATGATCTCGCGGAGACGCTGCAGATCGGCCTGATCCAGGCCGCGGTCCACCAGCTCCTGCAGCGCCTCCCAGGCGGCCATCAGGCCGACGCGCACGATGATGACGCCCACCAGGATGGCCACCATGGCGTCCAGATAGGGAAAGCCCAGCAGGCTGCCGCCGATGCCGATGAAGACGATCACGCTGGAAATGGCATCGGAGCGGTGATCCCAGGCGTTGGCGCGCAGCGCGGGGGAGCGGGTGAGGCGCGCCACGCGGATGGTGTAGTGGTACATGGCCTCCTTGACCAGGACGCCGATGGCGGCGGCGATCAGCGTGTAGCTCTCCGGCGTGAGGATCTCGCCGCTGTAGAGCCGCTGCGCGTTGTGGAGGGCCACCCAGGCGCCGTTGATGGCCAGCGTGGTGCCGATGGCCAGCGCCGCCAGCGTCTCGAAGCGCTCGTGGCCGTAGGGGTGCTCCTCGTCGGGCGCCTGGCGGCTGAAATGCATGGCCAGCATCAGGCCGAAATCATTGAGCAGGTCCGACAGCGAATGGATCGCGTCCGCCACCAGGGCCTGCGAATGGCCGAGCAGCCCGACGATCAGTTTGACGAGCACCAGGAAGAAGTTGAACACGGCGCCGACGAAGGTGACGCGCATGTTGATCTGCCCGCGTTCCTCGCGGCTCAAGCTGTGGGTGTGGGCCATGAATTCTTCTGCAAGCGGACACGTCGGAGAGCGGCCATCATACCGCAATGTTCCCGACGTGGTCACGTCTGCGCGGAGGGATTGACCTGTCCCCGCAAGCCGGAAATCATAGGAATGCCGGGTGCCGCCGGCTGCCGATTTACCCGAGAGCGAGGGAAAAGAAATGACGACGCCTGACATTGCCGAGATTCTGGAGCGCGCCGCTGCGCGGGCGCAGGCTGCCGGCCGCCCTTATGCGGGCGATCTGACCCCGCAGGAGGCCTTTGCCCTGTGGAACGCCCTGCCGGGCTGCAAACTCATCGACGTGCGCACCCAGCCCGAGCTCGAGTTCGTCGGCTATGTGCCCAACAGCCTGCAGGTGATTTGGCAGCTCTACCCGGACATGCAGGTGAATCCCCGCTTCGCCGAGGAGGTGGCCAGCCAGGCCCGGCCCGAGGAGCATCTGCTCTTCCTGTGCCGCACCGGCGGCCGCTCGGCGGCTGCCGCCGCCTTCATGACCGAGCGCGGCTACCGCAACTGCTTCAACGTCCTGGAGGGCTTCGAAGGCCGGAAGGACGCCCAGGGCCACCGGGGGACGGTGGAGGGGTGGAAGGTGGCGGGCTTGCCTTGGATGAATAAGTGACGAAGGGGCAGCCTTTGTTGGGTGCGCAAGGAGCGGCTGCGGCCGCGAGCTGCTCCCCGGCGCCAGCGGAAGGTAAGGGCGGTGGCCTGGGCTGAGCGCCGCGAAGCCCAATGTTGTTGAGCCAAGAGGTGGGCTGGCGGCTGCAGCTGCTTGGATGCCGGGAGCGGCCCGACAGCCGGTTGCTTTTGCCGCTCGCTGCGCTCGTTTGCCGCGCCCGGGGTTTGCGCGCGGCAACACCGGCACGGCGCAAGCCCTCCGCCTGTCGCATCCGGCCGCAGGAGCGGGCTGGCTCGCGATCAACGGGAGCGGCCGCTCCCGTTGATCGCGAGCCAGCCCGCTCCTACACGTCCTCACCGGTGTCCGCTCAGCCTCCGGCGCCCGCCGGGCGAGGGGATGGTGTGGCAGGATCCCGGCAGCGGGTTGGTTCGTGCTGTCGCCGCCAGTCGTAGGAGCGAGATGGTTCGCGATTATTCGCTTATCGGCACGGCGGATCGCGAGCGAGTTCGCTCCTACAGTACAGGATCCCGGCCCGGCAGGCACGGCACCGCGCCCGTCCCGGCCTTTGACTCAGCCCCTCGCCCCCATCAAACCTGGCATTTCGGACAGAACAGCGCTCCCTTGCTGCCCCCTTCCAGGGTTTCCAGCGGGCCGCCGCAGATGGGGCACAGCTGATCGTCGTGGCGGTGGCGGGTGAGGAAGTTTTGGGGCAGGAGATTGGGCTTGGCTTGGCAGCGCACGGCGCGGTCCAGTACCTTGGGCAGGTTCTTGAGCAGGCGCTCCCGCTCCTGCGGGGTGAGCTCCGGCACCAGGCGGTCGGGCCGGATGCGGGACTGGAACAGAATTTCGTCGGCCCAGGTGGGGCCGATGCCGGCCACGAGGTTGTCCTGCATCAGGGCGGCGCGCACATGGGTGCGGCGGCGGCCCAGGGCGGGCGCGAGGTGCGTGGCTACCTCGCTATCCAGCAGGGGGTCGGGGCCCAGCTTGGTCAGGTAGTCCACGTCCGCCTCTTCGTCCAGGAGGCGGACGCGGGCGACCAGGTTGGGGGCGCTGAGCAGCAGCTGGAACCCTCCCTGGCAGCGCAGCAGGAGGGCATTGTGCTCGGGAAGGTCCAGGCGGCCGCGCTGCAGCTGCACGTCTACTTCGCCGGCCAGGTTGAGGCTGAGGATGCCTTGTTCCTCGAATTCCAGGAACAGGAAAGTGCCGTAGCGGGCCACGTCGGTGATGCGGCAGCCTTGCAGGCGGGCGAGGGCGGATGCCAGGGCTTCTTCCTGTTCGTTGCCGCGGCCACCCTTGAAGGCAATGTCCTCCAGGCGCTTGTTCAGGGCGGCGCTGCGCAGCTTCTCCGCGATCAGTTCGGTTTCGGGCAATTCGGGCATAGTTCAACCTGCATGATGACGTTGAGGACAAAAGGCAGGCCCGCGTACGGGAGCGCGCGGCATCCTGATGGATGCCGGTGCTGCAACCGTTCGCCGGTCTGCCTCACCTGTTCTGCGTCACAACGGCGGGCGTTGTGAACTGTAGAATTCGTGCGGCAAATGATGATCCGGTGCGTATCATTGCACGGACTACCCCCCCTGTGGCAACCTTTAAAACCTTTATTTTACCCTCACCGCATCCGTGCAGGTGTCCAAAGATGAGTTCAGTAGAGCGCGAACACGAAAAACCGTCCCACAACGCGATGGGTGACAGTGCGAACATGCCGCGGCACGAGGCCGCCGGGCGCGATTACCAGCCCGCCGAGCTGGAGGACGCCGTCCAGCGCCGCTGGGAGGAGCGCCAGCTGTTTCGCGCGGTCGAGGATGCGGATCGCGAGAAGTTCTACTGCCTGTCCATGTTCCCTTATCCCTCCGGGCAGCTGCACATGGGCCACGTGCGCAACTATTCCATCGGCGACGTGATCGCGCGCTACCAGCGCATGCGCGGCAAGAACGTGCTCCAGCCCATGGGCTGGGACGCCTTCGGCCTGCCCGCCGAGAATGCCGCTCTCAAGCACGGCGTGGCGCCGGCGGCGTGGACCTACAGCAACATCGAACACATGCGCGGCCAGCTCAAGCGCCTGGGCCTGTCCTACGACTGGTCGCGGGAGATCGCCACCTGCAAACCTGAATACTACCGCTGGGAGCAGTGGCTCTTCGTCCAGCTCTGGAAGAAGGGACTGGTCTATCAGAAGAAGTCGCCGGTCAACTGGGACCCGGTGGACCAGACGGTGCTGGCCAACGAGCAGGTGGTCGACGGCCGCGGCTGGCGTTCGGGCGCCCTGGTGGAGCGGCGCGAGATCACCCAGTGGTTCATGAAGATCACCGATTACGCCGAGGAGCTGCTGGATGACCTGGAGCGCCTGCAGGACGGCTGGCCCGAGCAGGTGATCACCATGCAGCGCAACTGGATCGGCCGCTCCGAGGGCGCCGAGGTGGTCTTCCCGCTGGCGGACGCTTCGGCGGCGGTCAAGGTCTTCACCACCCGTCCCGACACCCTCATGGGCGTGACCTATCTCGCCCTGGCGCCGGAACACCCGCTCGCCGCCCGGGCGGCCGAGCAGCGGCCTGATCTCGCGGCTTTCATCGAGCAGTGTCGCCATACGGCGGTGGCGGAAGCGGCGGTGGAGACCCAGGAAAAGCTCGGCATGGACACGGGACTCAAGGCCGTGCATCCGCTGACCGGCGCGGAGCTTCCGGTGTGGGTGGCCAACTTCGTGCTCATGGGCTACGGCGAGGGCGCGGTGATGAGCGTGCCCGCCCACGACCAGCGCGACTACGAGTTCGCCCGCAAGTACGATCTGCCCATCCGGGTGGTGATCCAGCCCGAGGGCGAGGCCGCGGATCCGGCGGCGCTGGTGGCCGAGCAGGCCTACACCGAGCCCGGCGTGCTGGTGGACTCCGGGTCCTTCAGCGGCCTGCCCTCGCCCGAGGGCAGGCGCGCCATCACCGAGGCCCTGGAGCGCGGCGGCAAGGGCCGCAAGACGGTGAACTACCGCCTGCGCGACTGGGGCATCTCGCGCCAGCGCTACTGGGGCACGCCGATTCCCATGATCCATTGCGAGCACTGCGGCGTGGTGCCGGTGCCGGAAGCCGATCTGCCGGTGACGCTGCCCGAGGACGTGGTCCTGAACGGTCCGCGTTCGCCGCTGCACGACGACCCGGCCTTCTACCGGGTGGACTGCCCGCAGTGCGGCGGCCCGGCCCGGCGCGAGACGGACACCATGGACACCTTCGTGGAGAGCTCCTGGTATTACGCCCGCTACGCCTGCCCGGACCAGCACGAAAAGATGCTGGATGAGCGCGCGCACTACTGGCTGCCGGTGGACCAGTACGTGGGCGGCGTGGAGCACGCGGTGCTGCACCTCCTCTACGCGCGTTTTTTCAACAAGCTCCTGCGCGACGTGGGTCTGCTGCCCGCCGAGCCGCGCTTCGACGAGCCCTTCGCGCGCCTCTTGACCCAGGGCATGGTGCTCAAGGACGGCGCCAAGATGAGCAAGTCCAAGGGCAATACGGTGGACCCGCAGGCGCTGATCGATCGCTACGGCGCGGACACGGCGCGGCTCTTCATCCTCTTCGCCGCGCCGCCGGAGCAGTCGCTGGAGTGGTCCGACGAGGCCGTCGAAGGCGCGCACCGCTTCCTGAAGCGGGTCTGGCGCCTGGTGCACGACTATGGCGGGCCCATCCCGCCGTTGCCGGCCGAGCTGTCGCCCGCCGCCGCCGACCTGCGCCGCGTGGTGCACCAGACCATCCAGCGGGTCACGGCCAACGTGGAGCGCTACCACTTCAATCCGGCCATCGCCGGCATCATGGAGCTGTCCAACGCCCTTGGCCGCGAGGTGGCGGCGCGGGAGGCGGACATGCGGGCGGTGGTGGGCGAGGGACTGCGGGTGCTGGTGCACCTGCTGGCGCCCTTCACCCCGCACATCTGCGAGCGGCTGTGGGCGGTGCTGGGGCAGGACACGGAGCTCAATTTCGCGCCTTGGCCTGAGGCCGATGCCGCGGCGCTGGAGCAGAGTACCCTGACCCTGGTGGTGCAGGTGAACGGCAAGCTGCGCGACCGCATCGCCGTGCCCGCCGACGCCAGCCAGGCGCAGGTGCGGGAACTGGCCCTGGCCAGCCCGGCGGTGCAGCGCTTCCTGGAAGGCGGCGAGGTGAAGAAGGTGATCGTGGTGCCGGGGAAGCTCGTCAACATCGTGGGCGGCAAGTAACGGGTGGCAGCGGACCAAACGTGGAGATCCCAAGGACAGGATGCATCGTGAGTTACTCGTTTAAGGCAGCGAAATTCAGCCGCGCTTTGCTCTTCGTCGCGGTGTTGCTCGTCCCGCTCGGCGGCTGCGGCTTCCACTTGCGCGGCGCCGAGCCGCTGCCGGCGGCCTTGGCAGGGGTGCGCCTGCAGCCGGCCGGACAGAACGACGAGGCCCTGGTGCGCGCCCTGCGCCAGCGCCTGATGATGGCCTCCCAGTCGGTGGAGACGGCGCCCAACGCGCCGGTGCTGGTGGTCAGCGGCACCAACATCGAGCAGCGGGTGGCCAGCATCGATCAGCAAGGCGTGGCGCGCGAGTTCCTGCTCATCCTGCATACCCGCTACCGGCTGCGCGCGGCCTCGGGCGAGGACCTGCTGCCGGAGCAATCCATCGAAATCCAGCGCGACTACACCTATACCAGCACCAACGTCCTGGCCACCGATATCCAGGCCCAGTCCCTGCGCGACGAGCTGCTGCGCGACGGCGCCGAGCAGATCCTGCGCGCGCTCAGCTACTACAAAGGCAGCGCGCAGCCGGCGGCGCGCGGCGGGCAGTGAGACGCCGTCCGGTGCTGGCCGGCCCCGCCCGCCGCGTAGTATCCATCCTGGCCGCCCTCCCTCAGCCATGCGTCTGAAGCCGGAGCAGTTCGCCACCCACCTGCAGGGCTCCCTGGCCCCCCTCTATGGCCTCTTCAGCAGCGAGCCGCTGCTGCTGATCGAGGCGGAGCAGGCCGTGCGCGGGGCCGCGGCGCGGGCGGGCTTTGCCCAGACCGAGGTTTGGACCGTGGAGCCGGGTTTCGACTTCCGGCGCCTGGAGGAGGCGCAGCACAGCCTGTCCCTCTTTGCCGAGCGGCGGCTGCTGATCCTGCGTCTGGGCGCGGGCAAGCCCGGGGATGTGGGCGGCAAGCTGCTGCAGGCCTGGGCGGCGCAGCCGCCCGCGGAAGTCCTCCTGCTGGTCACCGGCGAACGGCCCGATGCCGCCGCCCAGAAGGCCGGCTGGTTCAAGGCCCTGGAAAGCGCCGGCGCGGTGGTGCTGTTCTACCCGCCGGAGCCGCGCCAGTGGCCCCAATGGGTGGCCGGGCGCCTGCGCCAGGCGGGCCTGCGTGCCAGCGCCGAGGCCCAGGCCCTGCTCGCGGAGCGCACCGAAGGCAATCTGCTGGCCTGCGTGCAGGCCATCGACCAATTGCGGTTGCTGTCCGCGGGCGCGGAAGTCGCCCCGGCGGACGTGCTGGCCGTGATCGGCGACAGCGCCCGCTACAGCGTCTTCGACCTGGCCGACGCCGCCTTGCGCGGCGAGGCGCGCCAAGCCCTGCATATTCTGGACCATCTGCGCCTTGAGGGCATCGAGCCTATACTGGTATTGTGGGCCTTGACCCGCGACCTGCGCCTGCTGATCGCCCTGCAGGGGCGTCGCACCGATCCGGCGGCGCTGTGGCGCGAACACAAGATCTTCGGTCCGCGCCAGGAGTTGTTGCAGCGGGTCGCCCGCAGCCGCCGCAGCGAGGACCTGATCCCGGCCCTGCGCCTGTGCGCCCGCCTCGACGAGGCGCTGAAGGGGCGGGCGGCCCTGCCGGTCTGGCCGACCCTGGCGGAGGTGGCCCTGAGACTGGCCGGACAGCATGGATTGGTGAGACGTGAGACGTGAGACGAGGCCGCCGACTGTTTTTCACGCCTCACGTTTCACGAGTCACGTCTCACCGCGAAGAGGAGTTCGTAAAGATGGAAAAGCACACTCCTGTTGAGACCCAGGTCCGCGGCCTGGCCGAGCGCGCCCGCGCCGCCGCCCGCGTCCTGCAACAGGCCGACACCCGCGCCAAGAACGAGGCCCTGCTGGGCATGGCCGAGTTCATCGTGCGCGACAGCGAGGAAATCCAGAAGGCCAACCGCAAGGATCTGCGCAATGCCGAGGCGGCGGGCCTGGATGCGGCCAGCCTGGACCGGCTCACCCTGAGCGAGCCGCGCCTGCAGGCCATGGCCGAGGGGCTGCGCGAAATCGCCGCCCTGCCCGATCCAGTGGGCGAGATCGCCGATCTCAAGTTCCGTCCGAGCGGCATCCAGGTGGGCAAGATGCGCATGCCCATCGGTGTGATCGGCATGATCTACGAGTCGCGTCCCAACGTCACCGCCGATGCCGCCGGACTGTGCCTGAAGTCGGGCAATGCGGTGATCCTGCGCGGCGGCTCCGAGGCCTTTCACAGCAATCAGGCCATCGCCGAGCGCCTGCGCGCCGCCCTCGGCCGCGCCCGCCTGCCCCTGGACGCCATCCAGGTGCTGGATACGCCGGACCGCGCCGCGGTGGGGGCGATGATCCGCATGCGGGGGCTCATCGACATCATCATCCCGCGCGGCGGCAAGAGCCTCATCGAGCGCATCAGCGCCGAGGCCACCGTGCCGGTGATCAAGCACCTGCACGGCAACTGCCACGTCTACGTGGACGAGTTCGCCAACCTGGACAAGGCCGTGAGGATCGTGGTCAACGCCAAGGTCCAGCGCCTGGGCACCTGCAACACCGCCGAAAGCCTGCTGGTGCACCAGGCGGTGGCCGGCGACATGCTGCCGCCCATCGCCGCCGCCCTGCGCGAGAAGGGCATCGAGTTGCGCGGCTGTCCGGAGACTCTGAAGCTTCTGCCAGACCTTGCCGTCGCCACGGAGGAGGACTATTACACCGAGTATCTGGGCCCCATCATCTCCGTCAAGGTGGTGGACAGCCTGGACGCGGCCATGGACCACATCGCCCAGTACGGCTCCGGCCACAGCGAGGCCATCGTGACCGAGGATTACAGCCACGCCCGCCGCTTCCTGCGCGAGGTGGATTCCAGTTCGGTCATGGTCAACGCCTCCACCCGCTTCGCCGACGGCTTCGAATACGGGCTCGGCGCGGAGATCGGCATCTCCACCGACAAGCTGCACGTGCGCGGCCCGGTGGGCCTGGAGGGACTGACCACGCAGAAGTGGATCGTGCTGGGCGACGGGCATGTGCGGCAGTGAGCCGCGCAAGCATGCAAGGTGAAGCGTGAAGCGTGATACGACACGGCGGGGGATCGCCATCCTTGGCGGGACCTTCGATCCGATCCATTTCGGCCACCTGCGGCCGGCGGAGGAAGTGCGCCAGGCACTGGGCATCGAGCAGGTGCTGCTGGTACCCGCCGGCCAGCCGCCACACCGCCGCCAGCCCCACGCCGACGCCGCGCACCGGTTGGCCATGACGCAGCTGGCGGCGGCGCCGCACCCGGTTTTCACGGTGCTGGACTGGGAGGTGCGCAAGGTCAGCCCCAGCTATGCCGTCGAGACCCTGGCGCGGCTGCGGGCCGAGTACGGCGACACGCCGCTGTGCTTCATCCTGGGCACCGACGCCTTCCTGCGCTTCGATACCTGGCACCGCTGGCGCGAGATTCTCGATCTGGTGCACCTGGTGGTCACCTGCCGGCCCGGCTGGAACAACCCGGAGCTGCCGGAAGTGCTGAAGCTCGAGGTGCAGGCGCGCCAGATGGAGACGCCGGCGGCCCTGCTGGCGCGGCCGGCGGGCGGCATCCTGTTCCAGACGGTGACCGCCCTGTCGATTTCGGCCACCCAGATCCGCGACCTGGTGGCCCAGGGCGCCAGCCCGCGCTTTCTGCTGCCGGACGCGGTGCTGGCCTACATCGGGCAGCATGATTTGTATCGCCGCGAGTGCGGCTCGCTGCCAGGTGACGCGTGATTCGTGAAACGTGAAAAGAGGCAAATCGCCCGCTTTTCACCAATCACGTTTCACGAATCACGTCTCACCCCAACAAAGGAGCCAATGGATACGTGCTAAACGCCGAAGAGTTGAAGCAAGTGGTCGTCGATGCCCTGGAGGATCGCAAGGGCGTGGACATCAAGGTGCTGGACGTGCGCGGCCAGACGGATATCACTGATTATCTGGTCATCGCCACCGGGACTTCCGATCGCCACGTGCGTTCGCTGGCTGACAGCGTGGTCGAAAAGGCCAAGGAGCGTGGGGTGCGGCCCTTGGGCGAGGAGGGGCAGGAGACCGGCGAGTGGGTGCTGGTGGACCTGGGCGACGTGGTGGCCCACGTGATGCGCGCCGAGACCCGCGACTACTACAACCTGGAGAAGCTCTGGTCCACCGTGGGCGCCAGCCGCGGCGCCTCCTGAACCGCGCGTCCTCGTGAAGCTGCACGTGCTGGCCATCGGCCAGAAGATGCCGGCCTGGGTGGAGGCGGCCGTGGCCGAGTACAGCGCGCGCATGCCGGCCCACTGCGTCCTGCAGTTCACCGGTTTGCCGGCCGGCAAGCGCGGTAAGGGCGCCGACCTGGCGCGCATCACCCGCGAGGAGGGTGCCCGTCTGCAGGCCGCCACGCCCAAGCAGGCCTATGTCGTGGCGCTGGACGTGCGCGGTCAGGTCGTCTCCACCGAAGTCCTGGCGGAGCGCCTCCAAGGCTGGCTGGCCGAGGGCCGCGATGTGGCACTGTGGGTGGGCGGCCCCGAGGGCCTGAGCGAAGCATGCCTGGCCCAGGCCCACTGGCGCTGGTCCCTGTCGCCCCTCACTTTCGCCCATCCGGTGGTGCGCGTGATCCTGGCGGAGCAGTTGTACCGCGCCTGGAGCGTGGTGGCCGGCCTGCCTTATCATCGGGGGAACGAATAGCATGCATGCCGGTGTCGGGCAGGCGCCACGCACCGACCAGCTGCAGCACCTGGATCAAAGCAATTTTCATCGAGTGGTACGAGCATGACGGCAAGCCCATTTCATCGTTTCATCCTGGCCGGTTGCATCCTGAGCCTGGCCGCTTGCGCCAGCACCGGCGGCGACCAAGCCATGCAGCAACTGGACCTGCAGAGCGCGCGCGCCAAGGTGCTGGCCATCGGCGTGGAAAAGCCGGCCGATGCCGCTGCCGCCAGCAGCGATCCCCTGGACGAAGAGGCCCGGCGCGCCCTGCAGGCCGCCCGCCGCGCCCTGGAGAGCGGGCGCCAGGCGCTGGCGGCCAAGGATTACCGGACGGCCCAGCGCGAGGCGGAGCGGGCGCGCGTCCAGCTCGATCTGCTGGAGGCCGACCTGCGCGCCAAGCCCAACCGGGACAAGCAGCATAGCCTGGAACAGGAAATCGCCGGACTGGAGCAGCAGCTCGCGGAAATGCGGCAGTCCGTGACCCAGCTGGAATCCACACTGCGTGAGCTGAACTGAAGAAAGCGCCATGTCCAAGTCCATTTTCATGTCCGTTGTATTGGCCGGCATGCTGCTCGGCGCCGGCGCGGCCGCCCGGGCGGCCAATCCGGAACTGCAGACCTTCCAGCAGCGCCTGTCCGCGCTGAGCCAAGGCCAGGCGGCGCAGGCGGCGCCGCAAGCCCTGGCCGAAGCGCGGGCCGCCCTGGAGGCCATGAGCAAGGCAGCGCCGGGCTCGCCGGAATACGCCTTGCAGAAAGACCGCTTCGAGAGCAAGTCCCGCGAGGCGGAGCTGCTCGCCCAGGCGGCCGAAGACGCCGGGCGCGTGCAGGCGCTGACCCAGCGCCGGGACGCGCTGCTCGGCGAACTGCAGCAGCTGCAGGCGCGGCGGGCCGAGCTGCAGGACCGCATCGCCCGCCGTCGTCAGGAGATGGCGCAGCGGCTGGAGCTGAACGAGGAAATCGAGCGCCAGCGCCGGGCGCGGCTGGAGGCGGAGTCCCGCCTCGCGCAGCTGGCGCTGGAGAAGCAGCGCATGGAGGCGGGCCTCAACGCCCTGCTGAGCCGCGCGGCCCAAGTGCAGGACGACAGCGAGGGCAAGCACCTGCGGCTCGACGGCGCGGCGCTCTTCCGCGGCCAGCAGATGACGGCGGCGGGACAGCGGCAGGTGCAGAGCCTGGTGGCGCTGGTGCGGGCATTGCCCGACCGCCGCTATACGGTGCGGGTAGCACCGGAGCAGCCGGGAACGGAAGCCGTGGCCGAAGCGCGGGCGCAAGCCCTGGCCCAGGCGTTGATCAAGTACGGCCTGCCGGCCGAAGTCGTGGACAGCGCCGTCGAGGCCGGCCTGCCGGCCGGGCAGGTGGAAGTGCTGATGCGCAGCGCTCCGGGGGCGGGTGGGACGTGAGACGTGAATGGTGAAACGTGAAACGGCTTGCGCGGCGGCGCGGGCCGCGCCACACTCGCGCACGAATCACGAATCACGAATCACGAATCACGAATCAC